>JAJQAM010000027.1 GCA_021203805.1 Coprobacillus sp. | reverse complement strand
CTTCGCCGTCGTAAGAGTCGATTCCGGCAATTTCCTCTTCAAGCTCTTTCTTCATTTCCTCGGCCTGTTCAACCGTGAGGGCCGCGCCCTGAATGTTAATGGTTACGTTTGCAGAGTTATCAACGGTGGCGTAGAAATCTTGTAAGATTTCGGCGGGGTTGTAGCCGTTGTACGGGGGCATATAATCGCCCTGATCGCCCGCTGTGGTTGCGATAGAGTAAAGCACCTCCGTATCATCGCCCCCGTCGGCCTCTTTGCCGTAAAGGCCGATCTCGTTGATATAGTAGCCCTCGGTAATTATCGGCTCGAGAGTTGTCGGGTCTTGGTTACTCAAAAGGGCCGAGACTTTTACGCTCTTTTCCGTGTTGACGGAAACGCCACTAAGAGCATAGGAATTTTTCAGAGATTTAAGCTCCGTCCTTTCCTGTAATGCCGCGATGGTTTCCTCTTCGGCGGTATAAGTACCGTTACCGATCGCCATGCGAGTAAACTCAATCCGACATTCGCCGGCCTGTGCTTTCGTCAGTAAGGCCGCGCCGCCGTTTGTCATTACGGCGTTGTTAAATGGCTGTGGCATGGTTTTAATCCTCCTTTATGATTTGTTTGTATGTGCTATCTAACGCCGTAGCGGCGGTGATAGTCTGATTGACTTCGCTCTCATATTTCAGATCGTCCATAATGGCCGCCGGCTTGTAGAGCGATACCGCGCCGGTATTCGTGTAAACGGTTTGATCTATCTCGTAATTTACGTTATATCCGTCGATAACCGCCGTATGAGGGAACCCGTAAACAGCCGCACCCGAATAGAACGGCATTTCGACTTCACGGTGTACGCCGATAGCGTCCAAATGGGAACGTGTATTTTTTACCCTCTTTACCATTTCGGAAAAGTAGGAGACGTTCGTTTCGTCAAGGGTGACGTCGGTAAAGATGCGGAACCAATACGGCTCCCCGTCAAATTCCCACCATTCCTCAACGGTGCCCTCACCGAATACGATCGAAACCAATTCCTCAACCGCCGCCGGTGTCCCCGCGTGCATATACCACATCATCGTGTTACGCACGAGAGACCGCTTTAATTCAATGTCGAATTCATCGGAATAATACTGAGTGCGTAATTCTTTCGCCAGATAGTCGAGCATCGTATCGCTCATAGTGTCGATAGAGCAATATAAATAAACATTCTGGCAATAGCGGTATAAGAGCCTAGTCCCCTCACGCAACGCAAGGCTGAGAGCCTGTACGCTTGCCTCTTCGGTGTATGAAGAGGGTAGAAGGTCGGTTATCTGGCCGTCGTAGTAATCAATCATCCTCAAGCCCTCCGTATTTGATATCTTTCCACCCTAAAACGGGTAAGGCGTTATCGGCCAGACGGGTAAACGACGGTTCGGTTATCTCGGCACGCTTTACCCCCGCCCGGCGGAGACACGCTATCAATTCGTCGGGGTTGATATCTCGGCCGATCTTTTCCGATTGCCAGTTCATGTATTCCTCAACCGCCGCTTCGGCCTCCGTTTGAATTGTCGCCGCAATATCGGAATCCGAAGAGTTGATATAATATGTCAGGTCGATATTGTAATCAACCGCGTCGGGCGCCCCGACCTGTACATAATCCGTGAGGGGCCTTTTCGACCTTTGCTGTAAGTGCTCGGCCATTTTCTCGATCGTCGTTTCGTCGGGTAACGAGCCGTCCGACATAATGAACCGCACGTCCACAACGCCGGGAGTAGGAGACGTTACCAACACGTCGCCGATATCAGAGGAATATTGCAACGCCCAATATATGTACGCATCGTCCGGGCCGGCCGTAGAATAGGCCGACGGTGCGAGATAGGTGCGCTCGGCAAGGGATTCGTCCGATTCTTCGTCGGTGCCGCCCTCCGACGTCTCTATGTTCGATACGCTGTCAATGAACGCCACCGGGTCAACGAGGGTATCCAGCTCACCCGGCATATACCCGTTACCTTTCAACCCGGCTTCGGTGCACGTCATTAAAATTACGATTGAGGTTTCGCCGGCCGGAATCTCGTTGTATTCCGTTGTCTCGAAATAGATATCATACGAGGCCGTCACCCTCGAACCCTTTGCGATACCCGTTGCCGACTCACGGGGTTCGGCAAGGCGCCACTCAACTTTTGCCGTTGCCTTTTGAGGCTCTTGAGCGGTAATGCCTTTGAATGCAGCTAGGTTTTTCAGATAGTCGCCCTCCGAGTATTTGAGGAAATTCATCTTGCCCGCTTTATCGACTTGCTGGAGACCCTGATATATCACTTGGGCGCAAGCAAGCATTATGATTCGGTTCGGGTCGGCACGGCTTAGTGATATGCTCTTTCCCGTGATTTCCTTATAACTCGTTTGGAACGTGTTAATTAAGAGAGTCTGTACATCCTCCAATGTCAGATCGTCGATAAAACTGATATCGGGCAAACTCTCGATTCCGTTTAGTAAATCAGACATGACGCTACCTCCTATTCCTCATCCTCTTCGACATAATCCTCATTACGCCCAAGCCGGATTATTAAGATCACATTTCCATCGTCGCCGTGAGAAAAATCTATGTTTACCACAACGACACGGGGTTCGTATTCCTCGACCTTTTCAACGATCTCGATCGCCGTCTGGTTTTGCGCTATCGGGCCGGGCTGGCCAACGTAATCAATCGAGACCCCGTAATTTCTGTCACCCGGGCAAGTACCCGCCGGGGTGTTTATCAGCGTCTCGACATTGCGTTTGATCTCGGCTATCGTTCCGGCCTCTTTCTGATAGTCGAACCCGATAAATTCTGTATCAATTCTCATTGCCGGCCTCCTATGCGTATTCCCTGAGAGTCACGTCGAGGGTTGCCCGTACCAATTCGCCTTTATCGAAAACCCTGTCCCATGCCTCTGAGAGATTTGTCATTACAAATTTGTTCGAGCCGACCTTTGAATTCCCGATAACCAATTTGTTCGGGGTTCCCCGCGTTACACATTTCTCGATCTTGTCTATCGTGGAGCGCGGCGATACACCGTGTTCGGCGTCAAGTACGATCGTGAACGTCACTTCGGCGGAATCCGGCCCCATAAACTGTAACTGAGGCTTTTTGCCTTCGCGTTGGTGTTCCGTCCAGCGCCCCGAAAGGCTCCGCTTGAACGAGGTAAAATTCAGTATCCGGGCGTCCGACGTTTCAAAGGTTATCGCCGAACCGAAATTTCCGATCTTTCCCATTTATTCGCCACCTCCCAAACCGGCGCGGATTTCCGACAATGACAACGTGCCGCCGCTGTCTTTGAATGTTAATTCCCCGCCGCTGTATTCTATGTATGCTTCGCCCGGCGTCGCACCTAACTCTTTATGGTAAACGCCTTGGCCTGACGTTGCCGGAACATTGCCCTTGTTCCAGTACGGCCCGAGTACGATTCCCGCATCGGAACCGTTCGATAAATGCGCGACAAGTACGTATTCACCTACCGCCGGCATTTTGTATTCACCGTTGAATGACAGGTACGGCAATGACTTTGTTACCGAAGCGTCCCGGTCGGTATATACCACCGATACCATGCCGTTCGCGTAATCTACGGCCGATACGCGGCCTATTCTGATCTCACCCATACTTATTCTCCCTTCTATGCTCCGCCGCCTAATAACGCCACGAGAGCCGCCGCAAACAGGGCCATCGGGTCAGGCGCTTGGGCGGTGATCTTTTCCTGTACCTTGTGCAATTCCAGATTCATCGTATAGGCGCTCGAACCGTCTATGTTATGAGTAGCCTTATCGACGAAGTATTTGCCGTTTAAATCAAAGGCGCCGACAATCTCTATGCAGCTGCCCGCAACGACCGAGAGATTCGCTTTTATCGTCGCGGTCATGGTAACGGCATTCCTGTTTTCGTCATTTACCATCGCGCAAGCCTTTAACAGCGCATCCGCCTCATTCGCGGCCTCTGTATTCACGTTTAACAACCGGCCCGGCGTACCGATCGCAAGCTGTATCTCGGAATTATCCGTTTCGTTGGTGTAAGTGATTGTCGCACCCGTGTAAGTGCCTGTAAGAGTCGATTGCGCGTCCCATGACTGAAAATCCTGTATGTCATAGGTTGCGACCGCCGGCTTGGCCTCGTAGGTGTCCAGATCATAGATTACGATCTTGCCGAAATAGATTTTTACCGCAAGCCCGTAATCCTCGCAGACTTTTGTAAGAAATTCCGAATCGGTCTGGCTATCCTGTTCGATTGACTCGATATAGACATCGGGGGCGTCATAGTATACCGGCATGAAATATTGAGCGCCGATAGCGGTCGCCATTTCCTGTAACGTAACCATCTGCCACGTATACGACCGGGCCGTACAATGGAAATCCTGACTCTCGGGAACGGATACACCGCCGAGTGTGCAGGTGAGATTCGGCCCGGAATATTTCAGATCGTCAACACAAAACTTTCCGCAATCGAATACGTTGTAATCACCCTCGGAACTCCAGCTTTCGGTTACGATTTGGGCCTCCATTTTGTCGCCGATCGTCGGTAACCATGTGTTGAGCCATTGCATATTGATATTGGAAAATTTAGCTGAGACGGTATCCGACTCACCGCTTGCCGCGTCGACATATTCAAAAGACTCCATGTATTGAGCCAACGTCGGCGCGGTGATAGCGGTAGCCGCACCTTTCGGAATGTATGTAAGATTTACTGACGCTTGACGGGGTGAACTCATTTCTCTACCTCCTATACATCGAACGGGTCAATATCATCGGAGGTTGAGTAAGTAGCGTTACGCCAAGGCGGTAACTCACCGTCGATCTCAACCGGGAGCGCCGGTGTCTGGAGTACCACCCCGTCGGAAAAAACGAGCGTGTCCAGTAAAGAGAAATTGTTTGCCATGAGATAATCGGCATGACGCTCTTCGCCGTAGACTTCTAAAGCGATCTCATCCCATGTCTGGCCCTGATGGGTCGTGTACGTTGTTTTTGCCATGCCTCATACCTCCGTTAAAATCTTGTTCGGCTGTTTTCGCGCTCATACTGTTTCATCATCCGCGCGAATTCGGCCTGACTTATCTTTTCGGCCTCAACCGCATCGTCTTTCGTTGCCGAACCATAAAGATTGTAGGTCGGTGAATAACTTATCGTCGCACCTCCGGCACCGGCATATTCGTAACCGGCCGAACCGCCGCCGGTATCCTCCAGCCCCTCGAGCCGCTGTAACAATGCCTCTATGAGGCCGCTACCGCTCCCGGTTCGGAGTATGTCGGTCAAGAGCGATCTCATTTCATCCCAAAGGGTATCGAGCGGCAATACCGCTTCGGGGCCGGCCTCACCGACGCCCTGTAACCCTTGGGCCGTTCCGAGAATCGTCGGAGCGTTGAATATACCGCCGAGAGCGTTCCAGCTTACCGAGAATTGTGGAATCTGTATCGACCCGCCTTCGCCGTATGTTTCCGTCCGATATGAAGTCGTAATAACGGGAATCTTGGGTTTGGGAATCGTGATCGTCATATTCTCGAAAGCCGATTTGATAGCGTTGGCCGCCGTCTTAGCCTCCGCCTCGACGTTCGATGACATCTCACTCATTGCCGTATCGGCCGTTGTCTGTATCGTGCCGAACCCCGTTTCGAACGAGGTATTCATCTCGGTTGTCATATCGGTTGCCGCCGTCGTGACAAGAGGGATATTATCGGTCAGGCCGAGAGTGAACGCTTCGGTTCCCTCCATGCCGGCATTTGTTATCGAACTGAGATCAAGGTCTATGAAAGCCGACGCCGTCACTTCGGAGGCCGCCGCCTCTACCGCGCCGCTGTTTGCCTCGATACCGTTTGCGAATGATTCGGTGGCTTGTTCCCCTTCGTCACTCACATCGGCATTGCCGCCGCCAAACAGACTCTTGACACCGTTTACGATCGAGCCGCCGAGGCTCGTTACACCGCTGAGAATGCCGCCGCCTATCGACTTTAGGATTTCCGCGCCGACCTCGAGCCAGTTTGTATGTAAGATAACGTCGATAAGAGCCATAACCAATTCGCCCGCCGACGCTACGATCTGCGGTATCGAAGTGATAATGCCCTGTATCAGCGCAATGATTAACTGTATGCCTGTTTGTATGATCGAGGGCAAGTTTGCGGTTATGCCCTGTATAAACTGTACGATTCCGTTTGTCGCCGCTTGGAATATCTGTGGCAATTGCGGAATCATAGCCTGTACAAACTGTAAGATTAACTGTATGCCTACGGTTGCCACTTGCGGGATTATCGCCGCCGCACCCATGATAAATTGAGTAACAGCCTGTGCCGCCGACGTTGCCAGCTGCGGGGCATTCTGGCCGATACCCTCGACAAGGGAACCGACAACCTGTACGCCCATGCTCACGAGTTGCGGGAGATAACCAACAAGCGTATTGAGCGCCTGTGATAAGCACCCGCCTAGCGCACCGGCAAGCCCGGCAAATCCGCCCTGATCGAACGCGGCCGATAGCTGGCCCATCATATCGGTGCCGAGCTGAGTGATCTCTCTTAGCGGGCCGTTGATACCCTGATAAATGGATATCCCGAGATCGGATGCCGCCGACGTTAATCTTGAGAGATCACCCTCGAGATTGTCGGTTTTCGTCTCGGCCATTGCCTGTAACGCGCCCTCGCTGTTATAAATCTGTTCGGAGAGCTGATCCCACGAAGTACCCAAGCCGTCGACATCGTCCGATACGCCGTTTAACAGGTATTGGAAATCGGAGTAATACGCTTTGCCGGCAATAGCTGACAGGTAATTATTCCTCTCGGCGTCACTCATTCCGTCGAGAGCCGCCGACGTATCTACCAAGATATCTTGCAGATTACGCATATTACCTTCGGTGTCATACACCGCAACGCCTATCTCTTCGAATGCCTTTGCCGCCGTCGAGTTGGTGGATATACGCACGAGCATTGAATTGAGTGCCGTGCCGGCCTCCGAGCCTTTAATACCGTTATTCGCCAGTATGCCGAGCGCCGTTGCCGTATCCTGATATTCAATTCCGGCCGACCGTGCCGCGCCGCCGCAACCGATCATTGCCTCCATGAGTTGTTCGGCCGATTGGTTCGAGGCGTTGTTTGCCGCCGCGCAAACGTCCAAGTACCCCGACAATTCGTCGACCGTGATTCCCATTGCCGACATCGAATCCGTTACCAAATCCGAAGTCGTCGCAAGGTCGAGGCTCGTTGCCTCCGATAGTCGCAATACAGGTTCAAGAGCCTCAATCGACGTATCGACGTCCCAACCCGCTAACGCCATGTAATTCAAGGCGTCGGCCGCTTCGGAGGCTGTTTTCGTTGTCGCCCGGCCCATTTCACGAGCCGCCGCCTCAAGTTTGTTGAAACTCTCGGCACCCTCGGCCGTGCTTCGGTCTATCCCGGCCGTAGCCGATAGATTGCTCATGGAGGATTCGAACTCTTTGCCGACATTGATAGACGCCACACCGATCGCGCCGATAGCAGCGGCGGCCGCCGCCGTAGCACCCGCAATCACTTTCGTTGCGCCCTTTATGCCGGAGCCGATCGAATTCATTGCATTATGCAGAGACGAATCTACCTTGCCGGCGATCTTTATAATCAGCTCTTGTTCTTTACTTGCCATAAATTTCAGATACCTCTTTCGCGATATCGCATAACTCAAAAACGGACAGGCCCTCGAGATAGTCGAGTCCTGTCCGCAATTGAATTGACAATGATATAATGAGTTTCTGGAGTTGTTTTATCTCTGAGGCCCTTAATCCTCTCCATAGAAAAAATTAGTCACCCGGTTTTTTAACCTGATAGCCTCTTTGGATGGGAGAGCCTGAAAGAACTCGACCGGCATCTTGGTAGCCTTCGACGCGAATAGACACGCATACTCGACGGTCATCTCGGGCGTGAGAGACGTGCTCCCCGACCGTTCCATTGAGTGTTGTATCTGTATGAGATCGCGTGCGGGTATATCCTCGAAACCGCTGAGATCAACGCCCTCGTAAGTCTTATCCTCCCAAACGAAAGGCTTTTTGAATTTGAGGTATAACGAATTTATATCGTCATCCTGATTCTCGGGGGCCTGTTCGTTTTCCTGATTTTCTTCCCAATTTTCTTCCATGAATTACACCTGCTTCCTCACTTTTGCTAAGAGATCGTTTCCGTCGACTTTGTAAACGAAATTGATCTTGTCTAACTCGAATTTCTTTTTCTCGTTGACTTCGACAAGGAAATAAAGGATTTCAACCTTTACACTTGAACCCGTGCCGGAACCCTGTTTTATGGAACCGCCGCTAAAGCCCTTGGATTTACCGCGAATGACAATGCGGCTCGGCATGAAGTCGTTTGCGAGGGTGGATTCCTCTATCGCCTGAGTGGAAAGTCTGAGAGTAAGATTGACGCTCGAACCGGCCGAGAGTAATTTGAACATTTCCTCATCCAGCGTGCGGAAAGGAATCTCGATCTCACTTGCTCCGAAATGGCCGAGTAGAGGCTCATCTATTTCGCCGAGTATCCCGGCGCCGGAAAGAGTCTCGGTCAGGGCGTCAAAATCAGGGAGGGAAACCTCATCGGCAATACCGACAAGTTTTACGCCGTCCTGATATACGTTGTATGCGTTTACCTTTGTTGCGAGTGCCATTATGATTCACCTCCCGTAAATGCGGCCTCGAGTAGATCGGGGTCAAATTCAAGCACGTTGAGAATATCCTCCGCCGGCGGGAACGGTGCGAGATGAGTATAGAACTGCATCTTGCCGTTCATAAGGTCGGTTACGGGGTTATCCTCCTGACGATACTCGATATACAGGCCGGCACACTTATTCTGAGCCACATAAGAGTTGCCGCGCACGTTTTCGGCGTCAACGACCGCATCCACGAGCCTCGGGTCGGCGGGGTTGTCGACCTTGTCGTGATAGGTCAGTATGAACGAATTTCCGTACCAGCTAAAGAACCGGCGCACATTGAACCAACGATCTTTCGGGTCGGTCGTTCCGGGATATGCCGCCGTATTGGAACCCCAAGAGCGCCACTCGGTAAAGTTGTTCCAAGTGGATACGCCGTAGCTGTTTACGACGTTGGCCTGCTGCTCGTCGAGTATGACTTCGGTTCCATCCTCAAGGCAAATGCCCGTGATACCCGCGATCTTGTTCGACGGGCTGAGATTCGGAACATCATCGTTATTCGCATCGGTATACGCCGTGAGAGCCGCCTTCATTGCGCTTGAGTGATAAATCTTATCACCGACCTTGCAACAAGGCCATTCAACGGAAATATGCTCGGATACGAACCCGGAATTCTGTTTCACCTCGAGTACATCGGTGTACTTGCGAGCACCGCTCTCTTCGGAGGTGTCAAGGTCTACGAATGCCTCGCAAGAGAAAAGCCCGTTAATCTCGGTGCACTTGGCCGCGATAGCCGCGCCGACGTTCGGGTATTTGCTCCAACCCGGGCAAACGATTAAGCCGGGGGTAAGCTGGAGCTTCGGGAAAACCTGTCGTATGACTTCCAATCCTTTCTCTTCACCCGTGCTTGCGTTATAGCCACCGATTATGTCGCTTTCCGTTATCTGTGACGGGTCGATAACAACACCGCTCACATTGAGGCTCGTTACCCCCTCCGGCTCAACCAGAGAGATCACCGCATAACCATCGTCATCGAATGTGACGGTGTAATCGGTGTCTTTCACAAGCTCTCCACTGTCGCCGGTTACAACGAGTTTGTCGGCAAGTATGCCGGATACCTCGATAGTGGCGACGCCGTCATGTACTTCGTAATCCGCCGCCTCAAGGTCTTTCTTGTGTGTGTTCGGGTCGAGTACATTGATAAGTACGATCGGCGCTACATTCAGTACGCGGAACGAGGCGTCAATCGACTCGCACATATTGTAATTTTCAAAGTCATCGGAATAACCGACCGCCGCGCAAGCCTCCGCGAAGCTGTACGCCAGCATCGGTTTGTTGGTTGCGCCGTACGGGTCATCTGCAAGGTTGACCGGCGCCGCACCGATGATTACCTGTAATCCGGCGGTTCCCTCAATGGGAGCCACAAGGCTTGTCGGGTTTTCCTGTACCCGAACGCCGTGATTATAAGTTGGCATTTTTTCATCCTCCGTTTATTTGAGTTTTTCCGCAACCGCGTTGTACAGATTGTTGAGCGCCGAACCCTCTGTTGCGAGTTGTACATACGAGACCGCCAGCTTGCTTATCGGAATGAGCAAGCCTTTAATCATCGGTATCTCTTCAACCTTTTTCGCAAGGTCTCTTGGAAGTCCGTTGTTGTAAACCGTACCGTGCGTAGCAACGAATTTAATGCTCGGGCCGATATAAGCCACCGCTTCGGTGCTTTCCGCCTCTTCGGTTGCCTCTTCGACGGCCTCTGTTACCTCTTCGGTTACCTCTTGGGTAATCTCATCGGTTGCGGCCATTGTCTCGACCGCTTCGGCCGTAGCTTTTGATTTTTTCGAACTCATACGAGCCTATCCTCCCTTCTGATCGGGTGTGTTAAAAACTTGAGTGTCATGCCGCCGAAATAGTACGGGTACGATTCCTCTTCCTGTAAAGCCCATTCGATATCGTTCGTATCGCACTCATATTCGGCCATATAAGCGTTCTTACCGAACCGCTCATAAATACGTTGTATGATCTCTAAAACGTCCTTAAATCCGAGATTATCGGTGTTATCGTCAAAGACCCCGATTAAGAGATAAACCGTTACGCTTTGCTCACCGTCGATCTCTTTAATCTCTCCGCTGTCAACCCTTACAAGTACATAAGGGAACGGGTCGGGTTCGGTCTCGACGTCCGACGCCGCCAGCCCCTCTTCGACCACCTCGGGGGGAATATCCCCTTCGGGCGGCCGTTTTGGGGTTGGTATAGGTAGATATTGAGGAAAGACATTAACTTTGCTTTTCTTACCGTCGGGTGTCTTTAAGCGAATGTCTTTAAGGATTTTTTCGACCTCTACAACAAGCTCATCTTGTAAAAATGTCGCCACCACCATATTTCCGCGCCTCCCATCATGATTTCAGTATTCGGTCGACTTGAGCCTCGACCTCTTTCCGAAGATTCGATTGAATCTCGGGTTCGACTTTCTGGTACACCGGGCCTTCGGGCCGCATCATGTTCGGAACCGACGGGCCGACCGCCGCTCTCAACGGCCGGCGTGCCGCCGTCTTACGCTGTAAGACGATTCCTCCGTCGCCGCCGAACCCTCGGATACCTGACGGGCCTATCAATTCTCTTAGACCGCCTTTTACGCCGACCTTTGCGCCTCTCTTCGGGGTTGTCGCCCTAAACCCGGTATTAACGAGCATCGGGCGCCCTTTGATAAAGATTTTCGCCTGTAAGTTTGCATTACTGGCGATCTGCATTGTCATACCGCTACCGATCGGGCCGGCCTTTGCGGATGTGTACTCGGCGCGGGCGCCTTTCTTCAAATCCGTTCGGGTCTTACGGGCCGTCTTATTGATAGCGTTTTTCAATGCTTTCGGCGCGTCATTGCCGATCTTTACCAGCTTGCGGTTGAGCCTCGATAAAGACCCTTCGTCGAACTCATAGGTAATCAACTACGTGTTGCCTCCAATTCGAGAGAATAGAGGCCATCCTCGTTCGTCGCATCCCTTACCAGAAATATCTTGCCGTCGAGGGTCAGTTTTGAATTGATCGTCGGGAGGGGGCCGAAATCTTTGGCCCTCACATAGATAAGCAAAGAGCGGGTGTAAACACCGTCCATTTTTGATTTGCTTTTCTTTTCCCGGTCTATCAATTCGTTGTTATCCACGTCGACCGGCATTTCTTTACCGTTGACCGTATGGGTTCCCGCAAACTCGTTCAAATTCATGAACGTGCGGTCTATGTCGGTGCGGATTATGTTTTTAAAGGTTATCAACCCTTTTTCTTTGGCGCCCGTTTCGTCTTTTCTTTCACGACGCCCCGGGCTTTCGGCGACGGAACTTTGCCGACAAGGTCAGGCTCCGCAACACTGGTGGCGGGTTGTGCGAGACCTGTTACCCCGGCGGGAGCTGTGACGGCTTTAGCTTTGACTTTCTTTTTTGTCTCAACCTCATCGTCTTTCCAATAGGCCGTGCCGGCTTCTACCCAACGGGTCGCAAGCGCGGCGTCTTTAGGCAGCTCTTGCCCGCGCTCGTATTCTCTATTCCCGTAGGTTATTTGGGTCTTTGCGATTAACCGCATCAACCTAAGAGTTTGACCTTTACGGTGGTATCGCTTGCGGCGGCTGCCTCTACCGCATAACCGATCGCGCTGGAGCTGGAGCCGCCCTCATCGCCGTCGCCGGAACTGGCGGCGCTGGCCTCCGAACCATCCCAAGAGATATCGGCACCGGCCTCGATCTCATCGGAACCCTTCGGGAAAGCATATACGCCCTCAACCATAAGGGAACCTGTTTCGCCGGGTGCGATATCCATCCCGGCTACACCGGCATGAGAGCCGATCATTATGACTTCGCCCGCCTCGATAACATCGTCGGTGGTGTTGACATAATCAATCGCCTCGCCTCTCTGCCAAAAACTAGCTTTACTCATGATCTCTTCCTCCTTTGATTATTCAATGTCGAGCGCTACGCCCGGATTCTCAACGATTCCACGGAAATCACGTACGGCGATACCCCAATCGAGGTAGATATCCCAAACGAACCCAAGGGTGCCGGGAACTTCCATACGACGAACGGTCGGAGTTTCCTGACCGTTGAGGTAATCAACCTGTATGCCTCTGCAACTCTGAGCATTGGCTACCATGAACCAAGGGCAAGCATCCTCACCGGCCATCGCATTGAGTACGGGGCTTTCAATGATCTTGATCTGATTCTGATAGTTGTAGAGCGGGTTGGCATCGTTCCAATCGGAGCCGGTGATCTGAGTGCTATGGAAGATAGCATACAGATCGAACGCATAACCGATCGGTACAACGATAAACTCGGGAATGACGTAGATAGCATCGCCGAACTGATCTTTCTGGAGCTGCATCTTCATAATCATGCTCTGAATCACGCCCTGAGTAGGTGCGCTACCTTTGGAAAGCAGATTGTTATGATCGTCGCTAAAGAGCGGGGTGCCGTCAAAGATTGTCTTATTGTCGAAGAGAATCTGATACACCTGTTTATCAATCGTCTGTTTTGCCTTGGTGGCATACAGGCCCGGAACTTCGGTCAGGAAACCGATATCGTCGTTGATAAACGCCTGACGGGTCATAGAGAACTGTTTGCCGTAAGTCTCGAGCTTGCGGGTCGGGAGTAATTCGGTCTGCGGGATGTCGGCCTTTATCTCACCGTTTTCGGGAACGAGTAAGAAATCACCGACGCCGCCGATCACATACTCATGATCGCGGGTCTCTTTGAAGTCGGTAAGGCTACCTTTGGTTGTGAATGCCTCGAAAGTTGTCGGAACCATCTGATAAAGCTGTACAATGCTCTTTTCGATAGTCTGATCGAGGATTGCCGGGAAAGCGGCCGTCGGGTTATAGAAAGCACGGCAAAGAGTGCCGTAGAGATCATCGGAACTCATGCGGAGTAATTCGCTTATGCTTTCGCCCTCACGGGAAAGGCTTTCGATAGCAAGATCACGAAGGCTCATGCCGCGAAGCTGATTCGCGCCCTCGGCCGGGTGCTCGACCGGCATTCCGGCACGCATCATAAGAGCGTCAACCGCACGGGCTTTGAAAGTGTCGGTTTCGTCACGGGTTACTTTGACATTCACGGGGGCGTTGTTCACGCGAAGCTGATCGAGTACGGCCGCGCGTACCTGATCGAGGCTTGAACCATCCTGAATGTACTTGGCCTCTTCGACGCCGAACTCTTTGCAAAGGCTCGTGATATCCTGTATCCTCTTGCGCTCGGCATTCACGGCCTCACGGGTTGCATCGGCCGGGTCGGCGGCCTTACTGCCCTCTTTGTCTTTCTCGATCTCGAGAGTGAGGGTTTCGATCTCTCTCTGGAGAGCCTCGAACTTGGCGTTTTCTTCGTCGGTAAGCTCACGGCCCTGAGATTTTGCGCCGTCAAGCAATGCCTGCTGTTCGGCAATCTTGGCAGCTCGTAACTGTTCGTTTCCCATTACTGATTTTCCTCCTTACAAGAGTTTGTTAATGTTTATTTGAAGCTGCCGCGCTGATATGCTTGGCGCACACTTCACATGGTTATCGGTTTCGGGAGCCTGATACTCACGTCCAACGCCGACCGTCGGGTCGGCCGGAACGGATGCGATAGAGACCTCGAGAGGTTCCCAAGTGCGGGCTATCTCGCAAGGCCCGGTGAAACGGCCGTCGGCGCTTGTCTTTCCCGCCGCGACCTCTTCAATGGAATTTATGATGTAACCAACGGATACGCCTTTCAGAGTCCCCGATTTGACTTTTTGGTAAATGGTTTCCGCCATTTCGTCATCGTCGAACTCGATCTCGGCTTTCCCCCGGCCATCCTCAATCCATGCCCGGTTGATACGCCCGAGCACATCGTCGCGGTTGTGGTTATATAAAACGACCCCGATCTCATTGAGGCGGGTAAGATCGGCCGCGCCCTCCGCGTGATCGAGGATTTCGATACACCAACCGCGATCGTAAGGCTCTTCACTCGAGAAAGAGATTTCAAACTTTCTCTCGTTGCCCTCACCCTCGAGCGCCCGGATACTACCGTTTAACTCTCGGGTTCTTTCTTTTTCGTCATTCTTCGCCCGTGTCATCTTGGGTTTCCGGCGAAGCCGTTTCAGTATTCCCATATAAAATTCCTCCTATGTCCACACCTTTTTCTTTGCCGTATGCCAGAACTTCGGCGATATCGTCGATCTGTTCTTTCCAATCGCGCCCGTTTTCAGCGGCCGCCTCTTTGTAAGTTTTCTGGCCGGTCTTAACAGCGGTCTCCATTGCCTCAACCTCTTTGAGCGGGTCAATCCAGCCTTTGGATGCCGCCACCCATTCGTGATTGAGGTATTTCTTTTTCATCTCGGGGTTCCAGAAATCAGGGATATCAAACAGGCCGGAGAGTACGCCCGAGATTACGAATGTCTCGTAAACCTCATCTTCGAACTCTTCAAAAAGCTCTTTATCCTCGATATACGTTTGCTCATCCTCGATAATCCCCTGACGCGCCGAGGAATAATTCGACTGAGACATATCCCTCGACGTTGCCTCATAACTCAAACCCTGACCGGCTCCGATAAGCCTTTGCTGGAGTTTGATATATGACGCCGCGTCGGTGGCCTGACCCGTCGGGTTGACAACCTGTATTTCATCGCCGGCGTTCAATTCCTTTATCATGCCGGGGGTGAGCATCTTATTCTGGTAATCGTACTGTTTGACCTGAGAGGCCGTTCCCGTGCGGCCGATTCCCGTCGTGCTCGGTATCTCTTTTTTGATAAACACCGAGAGACAAGCCGCGATTCTTTCTTTGACCGAAACGGCCGTCATGAATTCGTTTGCATCCCTGATTCGGGTTATCGTCGGCGACAAATCCGACATCTCACGAACCTGAGACGGGCGGCGTTTCGAGTAGATATAGATCATGTTCTTTGCGGGAACGTAAAACGGCTCGACATTCGAAAACCCGTCGTAACTGTATTGTTTAATCCAGTAACCGACGGGCTTGTTGTAAGCGTTGTATTCGATTCCATCTATGATTCGGTCGCCCTCCGCGTGCGTTTTCATCGCGCACTGATCTAATTCGTCGACCTCAAGAGCCTGTAAGCGGAAAGGTACGATTCCGCCCTTCATGTAACACTTGTGAAAGAGTATGCCGCCGTCGACCTTTTTTCTCTCAACGGCCATTCGGAGCATCTGAGAAAAACTTTGGGTTTCCGAAACGTCGCAATTCTGTTTCTTACACCAATCTTTCCAAGCGCTCTCAATCCTTTTGTTTAACTCTTCGTCGGGTGTGCGGGCCTGTAATGTCCAGCCCATACCAACGACGTTTCTCTTATAGGCGCCGACAACCGAATTCGCCATGTCGGAATTGCGCTCGAGATCACGTGCACGCGCCCTCACGGTGTCGCGGCTGTATCGGTCGGTTTGCTCGGCCGACTCGTTGTAAGCCATCCATCCCGCATTTAATCGGTCATAAGCGCCCGCGTCATAGTTTCTCATTGACTCCAATTCCTGACGCCACGCCTCACGCTCGGCGCCCCTCTTCGGAGATATGAAACTGATTAAGTTATCAATCCAGTTTGCCATTGCCTTACCTCCGATCAAATACCGCAACGTAGCAATCGTCTAAGAGACCCGGGGCCGATTCGGCGACTTGGGCCTCAAGGTCGGATTTCATTTTGTACAATTCGGAAAGGTCGGCGCGGTTTAACTGTCTCGACCCGATCTTGTAACTCTGACCGCCGATAAGAATCGTCGTTATGGCCTCGTTGACCTGATCTAGCATCTCTTGAGCTTTCACATTCGCCATGTCTTAACCTCCTAACCAATTATCGTTTTGCCGAATCCAGCTTTCTTCGGGAGACGGCTCTTCAATTACGGGTTGCACGGGCGGCTCATTCTCGGTTTCCGTTTGCAAGTGGAGAGTACGAACGCCCAACATATCGGCCGCGCACATTGCATATACCTCGGTATCGAGATAATGGTTATGCGGCCTCGTTGTTTTCGGCACCCATCTCAACGAGGTTCGGTTCCCTTTTCGCACGTTTACTTTGTGCTCACCTGTAACCTGTTTGGCGTATTCCTCATCGCACCCCTGATAAACCATCCAAGAGCCGGTGCCGTTTTCTTTTCTCATCCGGGAGGCGATCATATCTTTGTATTTCCCGCCGTCCACGATTATCAGCTGCATTCCGTAAGCACGAGACGCCGCATTGTTGACTTTCGATATCTTGTAATGATTGAGCATAGGATTGCTCGCACCTTTGCACGGTAAAGCCCACGGGCCGTTGTCAACGCAAAAGTCGTAAGTCGAATCGGCGTCATATCCTGAGTCGATCAAACATAGGTTTACGACCCTCGGCTCACCCGATTCGGTTAAGAATTCCGCATTCATGATGTTTGCTATGTCGTTAAACCCCGCAACCTGACCGTGTGCGATATTCTGCGAGGTTATGTGATCGCCCCAAGCCCGAATCGAGTAATAAAACGAATTTTCCTGTACATCGACGCCGCCCGTTAAGAGTTTCGCCCAATCGGGAACGACAAATTCCTCGATATGAGTCTGGCGGTCGAGCACAAGATTCTCCGAAGTCTTTAAACTCGTATCCTCCCAAGGTTCCGCAAGCCAAGAGTTGGTGAAATTCTGGAGCATTTCGGGGTCATCCTTTGATTTCAAAAACTCTTCGGCAATATCCGCCCAAGTGAGGAATATCGAATAAAGGGAACTCAACCAATAACCGACGGTCTTAGCTTTGCCGACGCCCCGTCTTTGAACGGTTTGCCATTTCCCGGCACGTAGCATCGCCGGTTTCTGATTGTCGGTTATCTCACAACCGCATTCCTGACAGACGTAAACCGACGTTTGCGCCCGGTCATACGGTGACATTTCGCCTTCGTCATCGGCGCAAAACTTAATTTGGCTCCATTTCAGCTCTATCAGCTCACCGCAATGAGGGCACGGAACGAAATAGTGTTTTACCTCATCGGCCTCATCGCATAGAGTCCAGATATAATTCGTTCGGAGAGTAGGAGTGGAGCAAGCGTAAATCTTACTTTGGCCCCTGTACGTTTTCACACGCTCTTTCGCCAAATTAAAAGGCGACGCCTCTTTCTTTGAAGCGCCGCCCATCTTGTCGATCTCATCGAAAAACAGATATTTGATTGCTTTACTTGCCAGTTTTGCGGGGGAACCGGCGCCCCTGAGATATAAAGTCATTGTTTTGAACTTTAATCTCAACTCTTTCGAGCTAGTTTCGTAAAAGATATCCCTGATCTGAGGTATCAGCCGGAACGCCGGTTTGAGTTTATCGGTCGAGATATCCTTTGCCAGATCATCGGAGGGGTAAACTATCATCGTCGGTGCCGGCTCTTCGGCTATCAGATAGCAGAGCATATTTATCAGCGCCTCGGTGCCGCCGACCTGAGACGCCTTGCAAAAATAGATTTCCCTGATCTCGGGGTCATTCATTGCATCCATGATGTCAACGAGATACGGTGTGATATCATTTGACCAATGCCCCGAGATATTTGAGGAATCATCCAGAATTCTATTCCGTTCGGCCCATTGACTTACCGTTACATTCTCTTTTTTGGTGAGAATTTCTTTTATGGTACGCTGTAAGGCCCTGTCGGTTTTCTCTTTAGCGTGCGACTCCCAACTCATTCATCGTCGCCCTCTCCCTCTTCGTCATCCTCGAAAGCGCTTAAACCCATTTCCTCGACCTCTTTCGGGTCGTAATTTGCCAGATCATTCAGCGCCTCATCTATCATTTCGTCCAGAATGACGATACTCTCGTTTATATCTTTGTCGGCGGTTGCCATTGCCATTTTCGACGGTAGGGATTTCATTCGGTTTTTGAACCCGGTAAGCATATCGGCCCAACTCGCAACAATCGCTTTGCCGTCGAACGATTCCCTCCGAAGCCGACTGAGTTTCAGTTTCGAGATATCCATCTTGACTTTCTCATGCTCGGCTTGCATTTGCTCTTTCGTGATCGCGGTCTTTCGCCCGGTCTCGGAATTGAGTTTATATTCCCAATATGCCCGGGTACACTCTTTCAGATCATACCCGCCAGCCTCCGCGTTACGGTGAATGATCTTTTCGGTTTGGAGCTGCGTAATCCGTCTCTCGGAAATATCGAGGAAATTGGCAAGTTGCCTTTTCGTTACAATGTACATATAATCGCCCTTTCCCTCTTTCCCGACGGTCATTTCTCTTTATTTCGCGCGGGAAATCCTTTAAATTTGGGCTTTGTGGCGCCAAAAACGGGTAGGAAATCACCTCAAATTTTTTCAAAAAAAGAGCGAAAA
>JAJQAM010000029.1 GCA_021203805.1 Coprobacillus sp. | reverse complement strand
GGTTCTCTTACCTATGTAACTAGCGAATATATTCCTGTTGTTATTCACTGTGATGAACAAGATGGAGAGATGGATTTCTGGAAAGCTGTTATTAACGGAAACGAGACTGAATCCACTGTGAAAATCCATAAGACTCATTATGTAGATAGTGTCACCTATAACACCTATATTACTGGTGCTCCTGAAGTTGGAGCAGGCTTTACCGGTATTGATGTTAGTGAAATCATTATGTCTAACTTCTTCCAAGTTCATTATTTTGATGAAGATAAAGAAATCAAATTTGAATATAATGGCACTAGTTATGATGTGAGTGATGACCGCTATCTCTCTATGGATTTAAATACGGCGATTGTGGCCACTTTCTCCTCTAATCTTGGGTCGGAAGACTAAATTCCCAATTAAATTTAAATAAAAGAGGCGCCCATTACGCCTCTTTTTATTTTACTTTAAATAATACGTTATATTTTCTTTTTACCTCTACGCCCCCATTATATTGCGTAGTTTTTAAAATCAAATTATAATAAAAGACAATAAGGAGATAATAATATGAAAACTCTAATTTTAGTATTTTCAAGAGGCGGTCGGACTTTAAAAAAAGCAAAAAGCATTCAAAAACAACTTGGTGCGGATCTATTTGAAATCCACACTGACGTGAAATATGGAGGGTATTTTAAAGCCCTTCGTATTGCAAAGAAAGAATATGACTCAAAAGCCGAGGTTCCCTCTAGCGTTGATCTCGCTTCCTTTGAAGGATACGAGAGAATTCTTGTGGGCTTCCCGATTTGGTACGGGAAGTGCCCTAGAGTAGTGATGACTTTTCTTAGTCAGCATGATTTTGGCGCGACCCCTGTCTATCCATTCTGCACTAGCGGGATGAGCGCTATTACTAATGCCTACATAGTCATTAAGGAAGAGAATCCTAAATTAAACCTTGGCCCAGGCCTTAACGTCAATCACGCAAAAGAAGCGGACATTAAAAACTGGCTTGGTGAGTAAAATAAGTTTAAATGAAATTAAAATCACAGGTCTGACCCTGTGATTTTTATTAAAAATAAAAAACATTTAAACTATACATATAAATTTAGTTTAAAATATACTTTTAAGAGAGAATAATCTCACTACAGTTCTCTTTTACCTTTTAGAAGGTAAATATATTTATAAAATAAATTAATATCTAACTTGATAAATAATTTTTCTATTTTAAGGAGGCTAGCTTTATGAAAACACTAATTGCTTACTATTCACTATCTGGGAATACAAAGAAAGTCGCTAAAAAACTCGAATCTCTTTTAGATGCTGATATCGTAGAGATAAAGGGTAAGAAAAATTATGGCTCCTATATGAAAGCCGTGGAAATTGCTGGAAAAGAGTTTGAAACTAATGAACTTCCTGAATGTACCACTAAAATAGATAATCTTAGTGAGTATGATCGCCTTTTAGTGGGTTTCCCTCTTTGGTATAATAAAGCTCCTAATCTTGTGGTCTCTTTTCTTACTTCTCTTGACCTTAATGGTATCGAGATTTATCCATTCTGCACGAGTGGATCTCAAAGCATTGATGGAGCGATGATTCAGCTTAGTGAATATCATCTTGACGCTATTGTCCATCCTGGTTACCGCTTCAGTGGAGCGCTCAGTGAAGAAGAGGTCAGAGGATGGCTAAATTAAGTATGAAGGATAGAAAAATGAGTAAAGAAATAGATACATTAGTGGACCTATTAAAAACAAGTAACTTTATAGTTGCTGTTACTGGATCAGGTATTTCCTATCTCTACGGAATGAGTAGACTTAAAGGCAGCATTACAAATAGAGCTAGCCTCATGAATATGCTTACTCCCGATTATGTATCCGCTCATAGCGAAGAGTTTTTTACCATGATGTGGAACGCTTTTCTTGAGGCAACATTTGTCAAAGGTCCTTCTAAAGTTCACTATCAATTAGTGGAGCTAGAAAGAAAAGGAAAGCTCCAAGGAATAGTCACTCAAAACCTCGACTGCCTTCACACCATCGCCGGCTCCACTAATGTGATCGAGTTTCAAGGCACTTTTGCCGATAACGTCTGCATTAGCTGCGGCGAGAAGGTTTATGACTATAACGTATGGAACGAAGGTCACGCCCCAAGGTGCCCTAAATGCGGAGCTCCTCTTATGCCCTCTAACTTTGCGTCTCGCCCTGATGCTTCTAAGATGCAAAAGGCTATTGAGCTTATCTCTAGGGCGGATCTCATCCTTGTTATTGGAACCACCGGCTTTAGAAGCGATGAATACCTCTCTAAGATGAAAAGAGAGGCCAAACTAGTTCAGATTAATCCCTCCCCGACAATGTTTAATAGCATCGCTACTCTCAATATAAAGGAGCCCGCTGAGGATGTTCTTAGTGAAGTCCTTTTAAAGTTATAACTAGGAGCGAATAATGCCAGAGCTAACAAAGGCGCAAAAGCAAATGCTTGAAGAGATGAGACGAAAGCAAAACGAAGGTCTTTCCGAGCAAGAAATAAAGCGAAGAGAAGAATATCGAGAAATGAGAAAAAATCATAATATCGAAATGCTAAGCGAAACTCTCTCTATATGTAGCGATGGGAAATACACTAAAGAAGGCAAGACTATTTCCCTAGGAATTAGTAAAAAGGAAATGGAAACCGCAGTGGTTTTCCTCCCCGAGGACCTAAAATTACTTAGTCCTTTAAAGAGTGAAAATAGCCCTAACTGCGTCTATTCCTGCGAGAATAAAGACTGCCTAGTGCTTGCTAAAGAAGAGCTAGATAAAAACCCAGGTAGTGACGTTTTAGTCCTTAACCTCGCTGGCTATAAAAGGCCAGGCGGAGGAAGTAGAGACGGGGGCACGGGACAGGAAGAAGATCTAACGCGCCGCTCCTCGCTTCTCGTCTCTCTTGATAGTGATAGAGCCAGAAAATATTATGACTATAATAATAGGCTTGGCTCTGACCTAGGAAGCGACGGAATAATCCTCTCCCCTAAAGTCGTTGTCTTTAGAGATAATAAAGAAGAGCTTTTAGATGAGCCCTATAATATCGCTATCCTTAGCTGCGCCGCTCCAATGGTGAGGCTAGGCTATAGCGGTCTCTCTGAGCCTGAGTATGAAGATATGCTTTTAGGCCGCATTAAAGGAATCCTTAAAGTGGCCTCAATATACGGCTATAAGCATCTAGTTCTAGGCGCCTTTGGTTGCGGAGTGTATGGAAACGATGCGAAAGTAGTTTCAAAATTATTTAAGATAGCTTTAAGCGACAAGTCACTTAACACCTTTGAATCAGTTTCCTTTGCGGTCCTTTGTAAAGACGAGGACACTGATTATAACTTCACTGAGTTTAACGCTAATTTTGGAGAATAGGTATGCCTTTAAACGAGAAATCTAATTTAGAAGAAGAGCAGATTAAGGCTTTATATGAAGCTCTTAATCGGTCTAATTACGCGGTAGTGATAAGCGGCGCTGGTATTTCTATTGCCGCTGGCGGAGTTACATACTCCGGTATGGCAGGGAGACTCGGCTGGGGCGCCCGTGACCTCATGAGTGGTAATCCCACCAAAATGTATGAAGCTTACTATAAATCCTTCCTTGGCTCCATGTTTGAGCATGGACCTACAGAGGCTCATAAAGCGATAGCGGAGCTAGAAAAGATGGGACATGTCGGCGGAGTCATTACCACCAATGTGGACTGTATGCACACGATGGCGGGCTCCACTAACGTCGCGGAGATCGAAGGTAGCTTTCAAATAAATGTGTGCCAGAGCTGCCACGAGAGAACATATGGCTATGAGATATGGAGAAACGGAGAGATGCCAAGATGCGATATGTGCGGCGGTCTTCTTCTTCCTTATAATATGTACGCTCACGCGTCCGTTCTTGATAGCGAGCTAAGAAGAGCTCAGCAGATGATAGCAAAAGCGGATCTTATTATCATAATCGGGGCAAATGGGTGCTACACGCATCTCTACTGGAACTATCAAAAAAGAGGCACGAAGATTATTCAAATTAATCCATCTAGAACCTATTTCGATCAGGTCGCTGATATTAATATCCACCTCGAAGCGGACCCTGTCTTTATAAAGCTTATGGAGATGTTTAAAGAGAATCCTTCTCTTAGCTAAGTCCTAAATTATTCCCTTTTATCTTTTAATTACGTCCATCTTACGGGTGGACTTGTTTTTTTTTTTCTGACTAAAATAAAAAATAAGTCAAAAGAAAAACAGAAAAAATATAGTATTTTTTTTTTTTCAAATATTTATAATTTTTAATTTTTGTTTTTAAGTTAACGAGAAAGGAAAAAAGATTATGAAA
>JAJQAM010000042.1 GCA_021203805.1 Coprobacillus sp. | reverse complement strand
GATGACGGGGTCTATGAAATACCGCTTGCGTGCTTAAAGGATTAACTATGAATAAGGAAAAAATACTTATCAGTGCGTGCCTAGTAGGAGATAACGTTAAATATAACGGGGGGAATAATCTTTCTCCTTATCTAGAAAGGCTATGCGAGATATATGACCTCGTTCCCTTTTGCCCAGAAGTTGAGGGAGGACTCCCCGTTCCTAGAGATCCAAGTGAGATTAAGGGAAATAGAGTGGTCACAAGTAAGGGTAAAGACGTCACTAAATACTTTAATAAGGGCGCGGAGCTCGCTCTTAATATCTGTAAATACCTAGGTATCACAAAAGCTATCCTAAAAGAAAATAGTCCAAGCTGCGGGGTCCACTATGTCTATGACGGCTCCTTTAAGCGTAAAAAAATAAAGGGAAGCGGTATCACTACTTCCCTATTAATCGATAACGGAATAAGGGTCTATTCAGAAGAGGAGATAGAGGAGCTCCTTAGTAGTGAGCCTCCTGTCTCTCGTGATTAACTTTCATCTTTTTATGATAGGCTTCGATAAGTTCATCCACATTATATCCTAAAGGATACACCATCGAGAAGAATTTAGAGAGGGCTGCTTTATAAGAGGGTTCATCCATCTTATCAAAAAACACTAAAATCGCGTGATATAAAGCGTAGAACTGCTCATTAATATCCGCTTCACTTTTTTCATATGTCACCGTGAGGTCACCTACGCCAATCGAGAGGCCGTTAGAGAGGAAAAAGTGAAGGCCGTCCGCGTATTCGTCTAAGATTCTTTCTTTACTCTCAGGGTCTTTAACTGACCAAAATTTATGGCAGCGTGTGGCGTTTATTAGTTCCCCAATCTCCACGATTAAAGCGAGAAGTCTTCTCGTTTTCGTCGTTTCATAAGTGACATCATGACGGATAAAGATATCCTCATCGAGAAGCTTTTGCTCTTTATAAAACTCGCTTAAGTCTAATGTTTCCATTTATTTTTTCTTACTCTCGTTAGTGACTTTCCTTAGGTGCCAGATATCGCGGACATACTCTTCGATTGTCCTGTCACTTGTGAAGTAGCCGCAGTTAGAAATATTTTCAAGGCACATCTGGTTCCAGTGGCGGGTGTCTTTATATCTACTCTCTATTTCATCCACCGCTTTAACATAAGCGTCAAAGTCTTTAAGAATAAAGTACTGGTCATGATTATTCATAATCTCATCAAAGATCATTCTAAACCTATCCTGCTTATAGAAGGTCCAGGGACCATCAAAAAGGGAATCGAGAACATTTTTAATTCTATTATCACTATTATAGATATCCCAAGGGTCATACTCTCCTGACTCAGTAAGCGCTTCCACTTCATCCGCTTTAAGGCCGAAGATAACCGCGTTATCTTTTCCGCAGGCATCAACGATTTCAATATTTGCCCCGTCAAGTGTGCCTAGCGTCACCGCTCCATTCATCATAAGCTTCATATTCGAAGTGCCGCTCGCTTCTTTCCCAGCGGTACTTATCTGAACACTAACGTCAGAGGCGGGGATAATAAGCTCAGCAAGAGACACTCCATAGTTTTCTATGAAAACTACTTTAAGATATTTATTTGTTTCTTCATCCGCGTTAACGACGTCTTGCACCGCTAAGATTAGCTCGATGATCTTTTTCGCGTATTCATAGCTAGGCGCGGCTTTTGCCCCAAAGATAAAGGTCATAGGGTAGGGCCTAAAGGAGGGGTCTTCTTTCATCCTTTGATATAAATATATAATATAGAAGATATTTAGGAGCTGTCTTTTATAAGCGTGAAGACGTTTTATTTGGACCACAAAGATAGAGCTCGTGTCCACTTCCACGCCGTTATGAGAGAGGATATAATCCGCTAGTTTCTTTTTATTCTCCTGCTTAATATCGTGAAGGGAATTAAGAACTTCATCATCATCGACATACTTCTCAAAATCTTTGATTTTAGGAAGGTCAGTGATCCAGCCGTCTCCTATCTTACTCGTAATGAGATTAGCAAGAGGCGGGTTACAGTTAAGAAGCCATCTTCGATGAGTGACTCCGTTAGTCTTATTATTAAATTTCTCCGGCATATACTGATAGAAATCTTTAAAGGTAATGGTCTCTAATATATTAGTGTGAATCGCCGCCACGCCGTTTACGCTGTAGCAGGTATAGATAGCGAGATTACACATATGAATCTGTCCGTCTTTAATAATCGCCATATTATATTTCTTATCGTCACTGATATGTTTTTTATTAAGCTCTAGCATAAACCTTCGGTTTATCTCTTCAATAATCATATACACACGAGGGATAAGCTGCTGAACATATCTTACGGGCCACTTCTCAAGGGCCTCAGGCATCACCGTGTGATTAGTAAAGGCCATGCAGTGAGTGACTTCGTTCCAGGCTTCATCCCACTCAAGATTATATTCATCGAGGAGGATTCTCATCATCTCAGGGATGGCAAGGATTGGATGAGTGTCATTAAGCTGGAAGACATACTCCTTACAGATACCAATCGGTGTCCCGTGGTGATGGACGTAGCTTTTAATGGTGGACTGAAGACCGCTACTAACGAGGAAATACTGCTGACGGAGTCTTAATATTCTTCCGTGCTCCGTCGTGTCATCAGGATATAGCCCGTGGCAGAGCTCCTGAATAGTATAAAGATAGTCATTAAAAGACATATCTTTAGGAAGATTAGTCTCACTAGGCTCCGCGTTCCATAGCCTGAGGTTATTTGTGATATTATTATGATAGCCCACCACGGGGACATCATAAGGGACCGCTTTAATATGAAGGGCGTTAGCAAGCTTAATGCCATATGTGCCGTTCGGTTTTAAATAGGTCTCGGGGTTACCATAGAACTGAACATCGACGGCGTATTTCGCTCTTCTAACTTCCCACACGTTTCCATTAGTGAGCCAAATATCAGGAAGCTCATTTTGCTTGCCGTTTGCAATCTTTTGCTGGAAGAAACCGTATTGATATCTAATGGTGTTACCGTGACCGATATAGCCTAGCGACGCTATAGAGTCAAGAAAGCAGGCGGCAAGACGTCCGAGACCGCCGTTACCAAGTCCGGCGTCAGACTCCACTTCTTCAAGCGCGTGGATATTAATCCCGAGGTCAGATAGCCCGTCTTTAACGACATCATATATTCCTAGATTCATTAAATTATTAGTGAGGAGTCTTCCAATTAAAAACTCCATCGAGAAATAGATGAGAGTTCTCTCATCTTTATTGACGGTCATCTCATGGGTTTTCCAGTAGTCGGTATTCGCGTAGTCTCTTACCATCTCTCCTAGGATTTGGTATTTCTCACTCATATGGGAGTCTTTTACGTCGACACCGTATCGCTCTACCATTCTTTCCATATATTCTTTTTTAAAAGCATCTTTATTTTCAAACATAGAGGATTATTCTCCTTTATTAGATTAGATTATGTTATATCTAACACACTAGATATTATTTTAAGGGATAACTCCCTTAAAGTAAATAAACGAGTGGGAACATGACCTTCATATTTACTATATAAGGAAGAAAAACGCCCCTACGTAGGAGCGTTTTTATTAGCAGTATATGTTAATTAGTTATTCGGCAGCCTTCATCGATAGGACATAAGAGCCATCTTCCGTCGAAGGACCAGTCACCTCAATTGAAGTATCAGTACTAATAATTTCCTGTAATGTTACAAACATTGTAGCGGATAAAGTAATTGTGGAGTGGTTATTACTAATATTAAAGAGTCCATTAGTACCACTATGGAACTCACCTCCAGTAATAACAACGGATTCAATCACTTCGTTGCTGCTATCTGGGTCGTCACTTCCAGTGGCTCCCGCTCTAATGACATATTGATACATTTCTGAGGAAGAAGTATCACCAGTGACTCCAAAGGTTCCGCCACTAATTGTGCAGTCACCTGAGGCATCATAGATAATGTCTTCACTAGCAGAAAGACCTTCATATGTCTCAGTGTCATCAATAAATCCATCAAATTCACCGCCGGTAATAACTAGAGTGCTATGGAGACCGTTCTTAACGACGTGTTTCCCGCCGAGGAACGCTCCTCCATTAATTTCTAGATAAGCACCTTCACTCTGAATAGCTTGCCCATAGTCTTCTTGGACTGTTCCTTTATCAGGTCCAGTGATGATAAGGGACGAACCACTATTGGTGGTACCAAAGATGCCGCCATTAATGACCATATTACCATCATTAACAACTGAATAGTTAGAAGAGCCTTCAACGAAGAAGTCGCCTCCATTAACCGTGCAGCTTCCTCCATAGTCAACGACAATAAGAGCGCCTTTTCCATCGGTTTGGGTAA
>JAJQAM010000056.1 GCA_021203805.1 Coprobacillus sp. | reverse complement strand
CTTCCTCTTCGTCTCGTTGGCTAGGTGATGTGTATAAGAGAATTTATTACCTATATGTCGGATTTATTAGTTATAAGTCTAAATTAAAAAAAAAAAAAACAAGTCTTATATAAGAAAATCGCCCCCTAAAAAGAGATAGGAGCGGTTATTATAGCTAAATATTCATATATAAGAAATGTAAATGTATTGCATTATGACAGTAAAATGAATACAATGTAATTACAAAAAAAGGAGAATAACATATGGCAAAAAATGCAACATTGTCAGTTAGAGTGGAGCCGGAGCTTAAAGAAGAAGCTATCGCCATCCTTAGCTCTATTGGGATATCAACCTCTTCAGCGGTTAATATGTTTTTTAGGCAGGTAGTTATTAATAACGGGCTTCCATTTGAAGTAAAAGCCCCTGAAGTAAGAAAACCAGTTAATATAAATGATTTAAGTGAAGACGAATTAAGAGAGATATTAGTTAAAGCAGAGAAAGATATAGAGGAAGGAAAAACAGAGTCATTTAGTAAAGCATATGAGAATCTACGTAAGGAATTCGATTTATGACATATGACGTTAGGATAACATTAGATGCCATAAGTGATCTAGATGATATCAAATATTATATAGGTCGAGTTTTAGGGGAAATAGATAATGCTAAAAGGCAAGTAGAGAGAATTAGTGAAAGAATAAATTCCCTCGATGAGTATCCAAATCGAAATCCAAAGTTTATTGTTAGTGGAGCGCCTAAGAAAAATTTTAGGAGAATGAATATTGATAACTATGTCGTTATATACGAAGTGAGGGAAAAGGAAAAAACTGTTATTATAATTAGAGTGCTATATAGTGGAAGAGATTTAAAAAGAGTATTTGATCGAAATAGAGATTAATTATTAGAATAGGTAATCCCCTGGGAGGGGATTTTTTAATAAGTAAGTTAGAAATATTAATGATATTTACTTTATTAGTAGATAAGAATACTCTTAATTAGATTACTCTTCTCTTTGATCCATTTAGGATCACTCTTTTCGAGTTTATTAAAGAGAGTGAGAGCGTTAGTGCTATTAGGCTCGCTATAAGAGGTACTTATTATCTTTTTTGCTCTCTCTTTCATAAGAAGGTAGTTTTCTTTATTAATCTGAGAGGTGATCTCTCTTACCTGGCTTATATGGGCACGGTAAGAAGGCACTCCAAAGAGACGATAGATAGTGCCAGCGTACTCGCTCTTATGAGAGGAAGAGAGCCTCTCCTCTCCTTTATGAAGAAGGATAAGCTGCATAGTGACGGGATTAACATAGTAGAAGACACTAGTGGAGACATCTCTTCCCTCGTAGAGGGAATTAACTTTATTCATCTGTCTTTTTAGCTCTTCATAAGGCGGCATCTCGGTGTCACAAAAGATCACCACTAGGTCATAATAAGGGGCCACTAGTAAGACGTTTTTAAAGCAGGAAAATATTTTCGAGGAGCCTTTCGCGTCAAGAGTCTTTATCTCTAAAGAGGAGTCAAACACTCCGATATCGATAAGGCGATCGATATACTCTTTATCTTCTTGTCCTTCGCAGATTATAAGAACGCTATATCTCTTTTTTAGTAAAGAGAGGGGAAGTCTACTCGCCATCTATGTCCCCTTTAGAAGCGTCCGCTCTAGTTTCTTCGATATCCGCTAAAGCGGAATAGATATTTATTTTAGGGACCGCCCCGTACATGCCAAGTCTATATTTCTCCGCGTTATTAGAGGTAGGCCTCGCCCCGTCTTTAGCGGCGTTAAAGTCGGCTAAAGAGTAGAGATACTGCTTTCCTTCTTCCCTAGAGAGAAACCAGATCTGATCTTTTCTAAAAAGAAGCGAGGTATCAAGTAGGGCGGTGTCATGACTCGTAAAGATAAGCTGAGCCCCACGATTTAGCTCGCTATTAAACATCGATATTATCGCGGTGCAGAGTCCGATATGAAGACTATTCCCTAGCTCATCTATAATAATCGTCTTATCGCTTTTAAGAGCGTCCACGATATAGCCCGCAAGGGCCACTACCTTTCTCGTGCCGCCTGAGTCTATTAATAGAAATGGGACGCGTCTATTACTCTCGTCCCCCTCTTTTATAGAGTAGAGATGATAGGCGTCTTCACTTGTTTCAGATGGGACTCCTTCCCCTAAGGGGGAGAGAGAAGCGCTACTAGAAACAGAGGAGAGCGCGTCATAGCCAAAGTCCTCTATCCCAAGACCAGCGTCTTTAATAAGCTCCTTTAATAGGAGAGCGTCATCCTCATTTCTTTTAAAGATTTCGATTGTTTTAGAAAGAGAGACTCTCTCTCCGCGGATGATCTCAAGAGAATCGCTAAAGCCTCTTATCTCTTTTTGGAGGGAAGCTATCTCTATGCTTATAGAGGGATTAACACTAAATAAAGCGCATGTTCCTCTACTAGTTCCCCTAAGAAGGGAGGAGAGCTTAGAATTGCCACTATAAATATATTTATCTTTAGCGGTATCTATTTCATAGATAAGAGTCTCTTTATTTCTCTTTTCACTCCCTTTAGTAAGAAGCGCTAGTCTTTCATATATAAACCCTATGGGAGAGGAGTCCACTAATGTAGAGTCATATTTAAACTTATAGGAGTACACTTTATTATGATAGAGAAAGGTAGTCTCTAGATCCGTGATATTATTCTTTCCAAGTATATCAGGGGGGATATATACATTTCTTCCCGATAGCACCATCTTAATAATAGAGAGGGCCTCTAGAAGAGAGGACTTCCCGACATTATTAGGACCGAAGATTCCCACTGCTTTAAGGGAATTAAAACCCGTATCACTATGATATATATTCTCATCTAGTCTTTTAGAATGACTATCTCCCTCAAGAGATAGACACACCTTATTAGAAAAGACTTTATAGTGATTAATAGTAACATTTATTATCATATATTAATTACCTTCTATATACCTATATTATATAGATATTATTGATAAAACATGTAATAAAAATGATTAATATATCAAAATATAGGTGAAAATATATACATATTATATAAATTACTAATAATAAATATGAAAAAAGATGGGTTTCGTGTCATCATCAGGACGTAGTTGGGTAAAAATTTAACGTCTCACCAGGACGAGTCATCTCTGACTAGAGTTATTATATAACATCTAAAAGGCATAGGATATAAATATTAATAAAATCACTTAAAATCAAGAAATAAAATTGATTTTTGCAAGGATTTTGCAAATTTTAATTTTAATCCTTGAAAACGAATACATTAAAAAAAAGGTTAGGCCCAAAGCCTAACCCTTTTAATATGATGAATTGGTGATATTAACTAAGAGTAATTGCCTGGGCAAAAGCTTCAATCGTCTGTCCCTCAGCTAAATAAGACCAAGTTCCTTCGCCGTTATCGTTAGCATTCCAAGATTGACCAGCCATCCAACTGCTATCCATCCAGCCATAGTTCACATATACAGGCGTGCCACTTTCGTTAGAAGGGATATTTGATGCGGCAATGCTCATGGTTGAACTACCGATAGCAAAACTAAACCAGGTATTAGTATTTTGGGGTGCCGTTGCTATTTCACTATAGAAAACATACTTAGAGCCAGTGGTTGTTTGCGCTTCAGTAGCGGTGCAACTATCGTTAGTTCCATCACTCCAACAAGCAACCTGAGCAGTAAATGTTGCACTATCACTACCAGTTAAACCAGTTGTAGTAGAGTTATCATATATAAGAACATAGAATTCAACATTTTCTCCAAGAGGTGGAAAAACTCCGCCATCGATGTACCAGCCAACGTACTCGGTTGTAATGGAAATAGAAACAACGGGGTGCTCTTCTTCTGACGAAACTTCCTCAGAGGTGATAGTATGCTCACCGATGATATATCCCCACATGTCTTGAGTGGAATCCGTTGTATCATCAGCAAGAATCTCAAACGATTTATCTGCAGTTGGCACAAAATCAAGACCTAAATAATAAGTGCCGTCTCCGTTATCGTATAGCTTAATTGGATCAGCCCAAGTAGTACCACTTGAAATGTTGAAATCACCAGCTACATAAAGTTCAGCACCCTCAGGCGCGGCCTCTAATGCTGTTCCCTCCGTCTCATCTACAATAATTGTAATTAAATAAGAGAATTTATAATTCTCGGGTTCAAATGGCTCTGCTACAACGCCTCCAGTAATAGAAACTGTGATTTTGTGAGTGTAGTTATCCCCTTCTGACGCCGAAACAACTAGTTCAGCATTGCCGGTTGCTCCAGAGGTTCCGGTAATAACCTCCTCAACATTAGACCAATCACTAGCGGGAGTCTCACCTTTCGCCACTGTTACGCCCTTATACTCATATGAACCAACTTCAATAGAAGCAATAGTAAGGGTATAGACACCATCATCTCCTAATGTACAAATATCAAAT
>JAJQAM010000028.1 GCA_021203805.1 Coprobacillus sp. | reverse complement strand
ACGATATGGTGGGCTCAGTTCGTGACGGAGTGATTATTTATAATCACCTAATGGATAAGGAAGACTTTACTCTTAACGGTAATCTCTTTACTATTGATGCCTCCCAGCTTAAATGGAGCATGACCAGAGTTAACAGTGCCAAAGCAGGTAATGACGGCATTATTGAATTTAATGACAATCCTCTTATTTATGATAGTAATCACTCTTCCCTATCAGAAGCCACTGCCACCTTATTTGCCTTTGATGGGTATAAACTTGTATGGGAAAATAACTACTACGGTAATTATCAAGACCCAAAGGCCACTGCTCATATTATTAATCTAGAAACTAATGGTAATAAAGAAGGCAAAAATAACACTGGAGCTTTGACAGATGGTAGTGAACCATCAGAGGACACATGGAATCAGCTTTCAAGTGGGACCATTACTTTCTGTAAATCCGTAAACGCTAAAACAGAAGTAGATAATGTTATTACTAAGCAGTACCTCTCCGCTTTCTACGCAGAAAAGACAAGAGCAGACTATCTCTGCTTTAATGTTAATAACACAAAAATATATGACTGCTTCGGAACTGCTTTTGTTATCTATATCAGCGGTAATAATATCGTTAGTAACTCCGAAATTAAAAGATTCGGTGGTCCAGTGGCCCTTATGTTCTGCCCAATGGATTCTTCTTATGAAGAAGGATTCTTTAACGGCTATGAAACCGCTGGATTTACAATCGGCGAGAATGTTACCGCAGAGGCTCCACTAAGTGGAGGTGAAGCTTGGTTTATAATCTATCAACTTAATGATTACCTTGATATTCTTAAAGGACTTGATCCTTTCTTCTCTGGAGGAAATGCTCTTGAATCCCTTCTTGGTGATTTAGGCCTTACGTTCTCCTGCAAGCCATATGGCAAGACCTTCCTTGACGAAGACGGTAAATTTAATCTTCTCTCCTTTGGATTAAATAGAAAGATGGATGGTGACTACCTTAATATGCAGTTTGGTGTTGGCGATAGCTCCTTTAGCGTTGATAGTGAACACGAAGTAAGTGAAGATGGAGTTGACACTACTAGTTTTATGGACCTTGCAGCAGCCTACTATAGCTCTGATATTTCAAAGATTGTAGTGGGTTATAGTTTATTTGGTTATTATGTAGAATTAGGGTCTATCACCCTTCCAATCTGCGCAACAAATAGTGGCAAGATTTTTGCGCCTTACTACGATGAAAATGCCGACTATTCCATCGTTCTTATTGATGTTGTTGATTATTTTAGTCAAATTAATTCAGGAACGGAAGACCCCACACTTAAAGAAATTGAATTTGATGAAACCGACACAACATTATTTATGTATTATGGTCTCTCCCTTGATGTTTTGGGTGTTTGGTCCATGACCTTAAGCTTTACGATGTCAGTTTCCTTCTATGATGTCATTGAGGAAGAAGAGATTCCTAATTAACTAATAATTACCTCCCCTATAAATGAAATGCACCCCTATGGGGTGCTCTTTATTAGTGTCTAGAAATAAGAGTCATTATTTGTTATATTACTAGTAAGTAATATATGAGTAAGAAAGATAAAGAAAAAGAGACCATCTATTATAGCGATCCTATTAATGACGACTTTGATAGCGTGAGCGATAGAAAAGCTCGTCCTATTAAAGAGAGCTATAAATATATTCATAAGAATATCTTTTTAAGAATGGGATCTTACGCTCTGACGACATTTATCGCGGTTCCTATATTAAGCCTAGCGGCTCATCTTAAAGACGGAGCGAAAGTAAAAAATAAGAAGGTTCTAAAAGAGGTAAAGCATAAAGGCTACTATATCTACGCCAATCACACCGCGGAGTTTGACCCAATTATTCATATATCTCGTATTAATCCCTTTAAGAGAACCTGCGTCGTGGCGGGCCTAGCGGCTTTCTCAATTCATCCCTTTGTCTCTCTTATTATAAGAGCTCTTGGCGCGATTCCCACTCCCACGAGTAAAGAGATGTATAAAAGCTATATAGAGTGCCTCGATTATCATATTAAGAAAAAGCATAATATCCTCATGTACCCTGAGAAACATATCTGGACCTATTATAACGATATCCGTCCCTTTACCAGTGATACCTTTAGATATCCAGTAAGCCAAGGGGCGCCCGTAATAGTGGCCACAACTATCTATCTCACTCCGAAAAAAGAGGGGAAGAAACCAAAAAGCGAAATCTACCTTGATGGACCCTTTTATCCCGATACGTCCCTATTAAAAGTGGACGCTACTAATAAGCTAAGAGACGAGGTCTATAACGCTATGAAAAAGAGAGTAAATGACCTACAAAGCTATGAATATATTCACTATGAATATAAGAGTAAAGACGAATCTAGTTTAGAAAATTAGTAATTTAAAAGCGATTCATCAAAGAGAAAATCTTTAATAGAAAAAACGCTGACCCCTTTTTCATCGTTATAAGGAAGAATATCCTCATTTAAGATGAGGATTTTTTTATAGCTATCATCCACCATGTAAAGTGGTTTAAACTCTCTTTCTCTAGTTTCACTATTTTCTATATTTTGACTTACTTGAATATAATATTTTTTATTTCCTTTAGTGCAGAGGAAATCTACTTCAAGAGCTTTATAGGTATTCTTTTCCCAATTAGGAACCACTCCGATACAAACCTTATATCCTCTTTTTATCATTTCATTATAGACAGCGTTTTCCATGAGGTGATTTGGCTCATTATCTTCATAGGATAGCCTACTATTTCTAAGCCCTAGGTCGCTAAAATAGTATTTGCTTGGGCCCGATATCGTCTTTCTAGAACCGATATCATATCTTTTCACTCTACTTACTATATAGGCGTTTTCTAGATATGATAAATATAGTTCGATAGTGTTAAGGGAAATATTTTTGTCCCCTTTACTAGTGTAGGTATTATAAATTTTAAGGGGATTTGTTAAGGAGCCGATATTAGAGGCGATGATATCGATTATTTCATCGAGGACGTCTCTTCTTCTTATTTTATATCGATCAATTATATCTCTCACATAAGTGAGAGAGAAAAAGGAATCAAGGAGTTCTTCTTTATCCTCACTAGTGGGGGCTAAAACAACTTCAGGGAGACCTCCATAGCGCATATATTCATTTAAAGTTCTCTCGTCATTACTTCCTTTAAAATCACTAAACTCGCTATACGATAGTGGAAGAACATGAATGTTTTTACTTCTTCCTCTAAATTCGGTGATGATATCACTAGAGAGAAATTTCGAGTTCGAACCCGTAACATAAACATCAATTTGTTCGTTATAGAGAAAATCTAAAAGGAGATTTTCAAATCCCTCGACATTTTGGATTTCATCGAGGATGAGATAATATATCTCCTTATCCTTAATCTTATCCATAACAAATTGATATAGTTTTTTCCTATCTAAGAGCTCTTCATTACTAGCGGTATCTAGGCTTATTCTGATGATATGATCATCGCTCACACCGCTACTAAGGAGATAATCCCTAAATAATTTATTAAGAAGATAAGATTTTCCGCTTCTTCTTATCCCCGTTACCACCTTAACAAAATTATTATTCATATTATGAATAAGTTTATTTAGATAGTAATCTCTTTTAATGACCATTTGTTCCATACTTCATATTTTATAGTGACACTAGACAAAAAGCAATTATTCTACTGAAATATTTTACGGAAAACCGCAAAAATTTTCACTAGGAATTATTAAAGTAATCAAAATACCGCCAAAATAACTCTTTTAGACATTGAATACATGATGAATTAGTTTAAATTATTATTTTTGATATATCAGTGAATAAATTATATATAAATAGAATATTTATATCTTAAAATGTTGCTTTTCCGACTTATATCATAGATAATAAATAAGCAATTATATTGGACCAGTGGTGTAGCGGTTAACATGTCTCCCTGTCACGGAGAAGATCGCGGGTTCGATTCCCGTCTGGTCCGCCAGTTTAAAATATACGTATATATTTTATGGCCCGGTAGCTCAGTCGGTAGAGCAAGGGACTGAAAATCCCTGTGTCGACGGTTCGATTCCGCCCTGGGCCACCATTAGTAAAACTTAATACCTATAACAAGGTATTTTTTATTTACCCATATATAGAGTAGAATAGTAGTGAGATGAAAAATAAACACAGGCTATTCTCTTTATTTCTTTTACTCCCTCTTTGTCTATCTTCTTGTAGCGAGAAGAGAGACATCTCTTCTCTTACTAAAATAGAGGAGATCGCCTCTAATGAGGAGTATATCTTAGGCGTAGATCTCTCCTCTATTATCGAGGTAGAAAACGCGGGAGGCGTTTTCTATGACTTTAACGGAAAAGAGAGCGATATCTATAAGGTTTTAAGTGAGAGCGGAATTAACTATATAAGAATAAGGCTCTGGGTAGATCCATTTGACGAAGACGGTAACTCCTTTGAAGGCGGTGGGAATGATCTTGAAACTGACCTCGAGATTGCAAGAAGAGCCGTAGAGGCGGGGATGAAAGTCCTTCTTGATTTCCATTACTCTGATTTTTGGGCGGACC
>JAJQAM010000011.1 GCA_021203805.1 Coprobacillus sp. | reverse complement strand
CGGCTTTCTATTTTGAATCCATTAGTCTTGTTTACTACACTAATGTTGATAGCAGTAGCACCGGAGATACCGGTGATACAGGTGGCAACACCGGTGATACCGGAGACATGGGTGGTGATACAGGCGGTTCTACAGGTGGAGATACAGGTGGCAATACTGGTGATCCTGAAATCCCAGGCGAAGAAGAAACAGATGAATATACCTACTATCAAAATTATTCCTATAAATTTGCTCAAGGTGATTTATCTTCAAGCGGTGGTACCCTTACTAAAAATGGATTAACCTGGACTTATGGTGCACCTACTTACATTGGTTGGGACGGACAGTATAAGAGAGGTATTCAAATTGGAAGCAAGGACAATCCTCAGTATGAGCCTTGGACTTTTACCACTAACTTTGACGAGACTATTAAACTAATGGATGTGACGGTGTATCTATACACCACAACAAGCGGGAACGCAAATGTCAGCGTCTCGCTTGGTGAACAGGAAATTGGAAGCGAAGACTTTAATACCACGAGCACATCATCTACTGCGGTCTACCTTGCGGAATATACCGAACTTGAGTGCCTTGGTGATAGTCTTTCTATCACCTTTAAGGCAAATAATGCTGCGGGATTCTATCTTAAAGCCATTTCTTTACATATCTATACAACCGTGGATACCGAGCTTAATCTTAGCGCGGATAGCTTAGAAGATGCACCTTATGAGCCCGCTCCAGTTGTGCCGGGAGAGAACGATGTTCTTAAGACTAACTCAAGCTATAATCTTTCTAAGGAAGATTATTATACATATAATTCCGTTGACTGGACCCTTACTGGAGAGGAACTAAGAACCTCTTTAAGAGATTCTTATTCCCCTGTAACTAGGTATTCATATGGAAATATTAGATATATGCTTCCATATGTTGATGAAGATCCTAATAACGAAGGCTATATGTATGGAGCCTATGATGGAGATGAGCTTCCCGCTTATTGGGATAGTGAATATTATGATAGAGAGCACGTCTGGCCCTGCTCCCACATGAGACTAATCGTAGATGAAGACGGTGACTACCGACCCGATAATAATGACACAGGTCATTACTCTGATTTACATAACCTAAGGATTTGCTGTAAACCTGTAAATAACTATAAGAGTGATAAGCATTTCTACACCACTAACGATAGTTATAACTTCTTCCCAAATGAATCTAATCCTTCTAGTCTTGGAAGTGGTTCCCACTCCTTTAGCCCTGCAGAGTGTTATGATGGTGATACCGGCGATCATAGAGGAGATGTCGCACGTATCTGCCTCTACATGTATACGATGTATGAAGAGCTCTCCCTTGGAGACGGCTTAACTGGAACAGATAATCCCTATACCTTTGGACAGCTTAAGACCCTTCTTATGTGGAACGCTGAGGACGCGCCAGATGATTTTGAGATTCAAAGAAATAATAGAATCTATGAATATCAAGGTAATAGAAACCCATTTGTAGATTATCCAGAGCTTGCGGATTATCTCTTCCCAAATGAGACACATTACTTCCTTAGCTATTAAGCTGGAAAATCTATATATTATGAAAAGAGACAAATTGTCTCTTTTTTTATCTCTATCTCATTTTGTAAGTTAAATAGGGCTACGCCCCCCTGTTTTAGCGACATTTCCCCCTCATTAATTCCCCTCATTTCCTTATAAATTAAGGGTTTCAGAAATATTTTGCTTGTCTAAAAGCCGAAAAATAGTCATAATAAGTCATACTTAGTTTAGCTAGGTAATCTATTGAAAGGACATATTGATAATGAACAAAGCAGAATTAGTTGCCGCTGTTGCGGGAAAGACTGGTGTGAGTGAGACCGAAGTCGATTGCGTACTTCACACTCTCCTTGACACTGTTACCGAAGAGCTCCACACTGGCGGATCTGTTACCATCGTTGGCTTTGGCACCATCAAAGCTGTTGAGCATGCCGCGAGAGAAGCTCGTAATCCTGTGACTGGCGAGAAGGTCAAAGTTCCTGCCTGCACCGCTGTTACCTTCCACGCTGGCAAAGGACTTAAAGAAGCAGTTAACAAATAATTATTATTTCAATAATTATGCTTCAATCCCCTATCCATTAGGATGGGGGTTTTCTTTTATGCTTTTACTCTTAGTGAGTGAAAAATAGAACCTAGGGCTCTATAAGTCTACTAATATTTCCTAGAAAATATTAAAATAGAATAGATATGGATGAAATCTTAGAACCACTTGATGAGTATAATGGCCTTTATAAAGGAAAGGTCAATGACGCTGCAGGCGTTTATTTTGATGAACTTGTCGAGCAAAGCGAAGTCGATCTAGAGCAGCATCGCCTCAATGTCAAAAACTATGAAAAAGCGAAGAAAGACTATGAGCTTGCGGATAAGAAAAGCTCTAATATGAAAGGCCTTAGGATCTTTCTTATTGTCTGCGCTGTCGCTTTTGGGATTACTTTCCTCGCTGGTCTTATTGTCTTAATTACTGATTCCTATAATAGTATTGCTGGCCCTATTGTCTCAATTGTCCTAGGCATAATCGTTATGGTGGGCTCTATCCTTCTTATTGTTTTAGCGGTTAATCAAAGAGCGAGAAGACACGCTGCCGCTGCGGCAAAACACAAAAAGAATGTTGACGAGCTCTATAAGAAGTGCGTGGATGATGTTAATAGGGTTCTCGCTCTCTTTGATTGGAACATACCCGCTAAGATCATTAGAGAGAATGTTCCTCTTATCCAGCTTGATGACTACTTTGATATGAAAAAGTATGACTATCTCTATAACAAGTACGGACTTGGAAATAATAAGAATAAAGATAGCTCCACTGTCTTTGTGCTCTCAGGCACTATCGTGGGTAATCCCTTCCTTCTCGTGAGAAACTTTAACACCGCGATGGGGATGCATACCTATACAGGAACGCGTGTTATTTCTTACCCAGTGAGAGTGAGTGATGGGAACGGACATTATCACACAGTGATTCAGCATCAAACCATCGTTGGCACTGTCACTAAGCCCGCGCCTACATACGGATATGAGACATATCTCGTATACGCAAATGATGCGGCCCCTAAGCTTACCTTCTCCCGAACAAAGACCGCGGATGGTCTTAAGACTGATAAAGAGATTGAAAGATTTGTTAAAAATGAAACTAAAGCGCTTAATAAGAAAGCCACGAAATCAACGCGTAAAGGCGAAGCCTTCACTGCGATGACTAATAATGAGTTTGAAACCTTATTCCATGCTTGGAACAGAAATGATGAGGTTCAGTTTAGACTCCTCTACACTCCCCTAGCCCAGCAAAACACTGTCAAGCTTCTTAAAAGCACCACCCCTAATAACCCATATGGTGATGACTTCCGCTTTGTCAAGAAGCACTGCCTTAACTATATCTACTCCGACCATGATGATAGACTTGATGTCTATATGAGGCCAGATAGATGGAGAGGCTATTACTCCTTAGACACTCTTAAGAAAGACTTCGTCGCTTATGTTAATGAGTATTTTAGAGCAATCTATTTTGATCTCGCTCCGCTTATCTCGATTCCTTTATATCAGCAGCATGAGCCGGTGGAGTATATCTATAAAGATAGCTATGGGGCGAACCTTCCTCCGATGGAGGATGAAGCCTTTATTAACTCGATGCCTAATAAGGTCTTTCAACACCCTGAGAGTAAGACAGATGCGATTCTTAAAGCCAGTGGTGTGACCAAAAAAGGGAATACGGATAAGGTAAAAGTGGACGCTTATTCCTATAAGACTGTCCCTCGAATCGAAGTTGTTATGGTCCTTGGAGGAGACGGAAAGATGCATCACGTTGATGTCCCCTATCTTGAATATATCCCTCTTAAGCAAACCTCTTATGTCTCAATAACAAACACTAATGGAAACAAGAAGGATTTCGATGGAAAGAGGGATCAGTTTAATAATGCCTCAGGGGGCGCTCTTAATAAGAGTAACTCTTACTCTTACTCTAGGGGATTCCTTACGATATTAAGAGCCCTTGACTCCGACTCAGAAACCGATTTAGATAATGCATTAGACTCAGTTTTCGGTTATAATAGAAAAGAGAAGAATTCATCTGAATCACAAAGCGATTCAGGGAAATAGATTTTAAAGTATAATAAAGGAGGTTTATAACTATGGCAAATCAGCTTGATGAACTTAATGGTCCTACCATGGCAGAGGGCCGTGACGCCCAGGTCATTGCGAAACAAATCCCCATTAGAACAGGCTGGGGATCAAAGGCTTTCACCGTGCTTTTATGGGTTTTAGCAATTATCCCAGGTCTCGTTTTTGCGATTATGCGTATCAGAGCGGGAAACCATCTCCGTCAGCTTGAGCAAAAGATTAACTCTAATGCCTCCGAGATTGATAACTATCTCGAGCAGAGAGTGAGAATCCTTGAAAACGCTGCGCAGCTTGTTAACAAAGCGGTTAAACTCGATAAAGAGACCTACACTCAAATTGCGGGTCTAAGAAGCGGAGCCCTTCCTCAAAATGCCCAAGATGATGCCACTCGTAACTCCCTACAAAGCCTCGTTGGAGATACATCTAGGTCTATCAATGTCGCTTTAGAGCGTTACCCAGAGCTACAGGCCCATAAAGAGATTCGTGATG
>JAJQAM010000053.1 GCA_021203805.1 Coprobacillus sp. | reverse complement strand
CTTTTTAACATATTTACTTCCAACTTTTTAACATATTTACTTCCAACTTTTTAACATTTTTACTTCTGACTTTTTAACTTTTTACTATGTCATTAGTTCTTATTTATTTCGCTAATAAATAGAGAGGCTTTTCCTTTATAATAGTAGTGATGAAAAAAGAATCTACTTATATAGTTAATGGTAGAGAGTATAAAGTTAATATCTTTTATCAAAAGCAGAAGAGAACCTATTACCGCTTTATTAACGGGGAGTTTAAAGTTACCTGTCCTCTTAGTGCCTCTCTTAAAGAGATTAATAGAGGCCTTGATAAATTCGCCCTAAAGCTCATTGAAAGAGCTAAAACTCAAGAATTATACGGCCCTAGTTTTATCTATTTATTTGGATATCGATACGAGATCACTCTCCCTAAAGGCTATATTGAATTTTCTAATTATCCCTATATAGAATACGATGATAAAGAAGAGCTCACTAAAGAGTTAAAAGCTTTGCTTTTAAAGATTATTAACTCGAGAGTGACTTACTACGAAAAACTTATGGGTATAGTAGATCCATATAAAGTGAGAGTGAGGGAGATGAAAACTAGGTGGGGCACTAACTCGAAAAAAACGCATACCTTGACTTTCTCTATGATGCTTATTCACTACGATGAAGAGGTAATAGACTCTGTTATTGTTCATGAGCTTGCGCATTATTTCTATTTTGATCACTCAAAAAACTTCTATAATGTAGTCTATAAATACTATCCGCACTACGATGAGGTCCAAACCCGTCTTAAAAAAGGAATAAGAAATGACTAGTATAACCTCTCTAGAAAACCAAGTTGTTAAATACGCCTCTCGCCTAAAGGCTTCCCCTTCTTTTATGAAAAAAGAGAGAAAGTTTCTCGCGGAGGGGAAGTTTAACTATGAAATGGCCCTTAAGGCCGGAGTAGTGGACACGGTCTTTACCCCTTATGAGATAGAAGAAATAGAGGGCATCACTTACTATAAGGTAAGTGAGGCTATTCTTCATAAGCTCTCCTCCCTTGTAAATAGTAGTGATGTCATCTTTATATGCAAAATGGAAGAAATACCGCTTGAAAAGGAGGATAAACTCCTCTATTTAGATGATATCCGTGACCCTGGAAATATGGGAACCATCCTTAGAACCGCTTTGGCGCTTGGGATGGACGGAGTGGTGCTCTCCCCGGGCTGTGTCTCTATTTATAACGAGAAAGTCATCAGTGCCTCTAAAGGCGCGATCTTTACTCTTCCTATTGTAGAAAGAGATATTCACTCCTTTACTAAGAGTCATACAATATACGCTACATGTATACAAAATGAAGATACGTTAACCGGAATTCGTGTCAAAACTCCCTTTTTACTCGTCCTTGGAAACGAGGCTCATGGAGCAAGTGAGGAGATTATTTCTCTTGCGGACTATAAAGTCTCTATTAAAATGAGCGGTATTGACTCTCTTAATGTCGGCGTCGCCGCCGGTATTATTATGTTCTATTTCCTTAATCCTAAATCTATCTAATTTTTTTTGATCTTTTTGTGTATTTATTTACACGGAAGTGCTATTATAATCCTATGAGTGAATCACTAGAAAATACCTGCCGTCTTATTAAGGAGAAGCGCCTCTCTTTAGGCCTTTCTCAAACTGAGCTTGCCGCTCTCACGGGCCTAGATAGAGCCCAGATTTCCCGTATTGAGTCTTATAAAGAGAGAGGGGTTACAATCGATACCATTGAAAAGATATTAAACGCTTTAGGGATGGAGCTAGTGGTTAAACCACTCAATCGGTAAAGAAAAGGTAAAATAACAAGTTTTTATAAAAAATTGTTATATTCTATGTTATAATCACTAGGTTATGAGCGTTAAAGATCGAATTAGTGAACTAAGAAATAAACTTAGAGAAGAAGTCGAAAAGATTACCGATAGTAGTCTAGCGACTAATTTTCGTAATAAATATCTCTCTAAAAAGAGTGAACTCTCTTCGATTAGTAGTGAACTTGCTTCTCTCCCTCCGGATGAGAGAAAGGAAAGCGGGGCTCTTCTTAATGAAGTTAGAAATGAAGTTGAAGAGCTCTATAACGCAAAGCTTGATGAGATAACTCTTAAAGAGCTTAACGAGCGCTTAAAAGCGGAAGCTATTGATTTTTCGGTGCCCGGAAGAGATAGCACTGTAGGCGCTCTTAATCCTTTCTATATCGTGGAAAACGAAATAATTGATATCTTTACTAAGATGGGCTACGAGGTTGTTGAGGGCCCTGAGGTTGAAACTGAAGATAATAACTTTACTCTTTTAAATATCCCTTCTGATCACCCCGCTCGTGATATGCAGGATACCTTCTTCCTAAGGGAAGATGGGCTCTTACTACGCACTCAGACCTCTTCTATGCAGGTCCGCACTATGGCGGAGAAAGCGGGTGCTCCTTTTAAAATTATCTGCCCAGGTAAAACGTATAGAAGAGACGATGACGACGCCACTCACTCTCATCAGTTTGCCCAGGTCGAGGGCCTTCTCGTGGACCATGATATCTCAATGGCCCATCTAAAAGGAACTCTTGAGTTATTTTTAAAAAGCATGTTTGGAGAGAAGAGAGAGATTAGAATGACTCCCTCCTATTTCCCTTTTACCGAGCCAAGCGTCGAGGTCGCAGTGTCCTGCTTTAACTGCAATGGGAAAGGCTGCTCGATGTGTAAAGGAACCGGCTATATCGAGGTTTTAGGCGCCGGCATGGTTCATCCCCATGTTCTCGAGATGAACGGCTATGACCCTAAAGAGTATAGCGGCTTTGCCTTTGGAATCGGAATTGAAAGAATCGCGATGCTCAGATACGGCATCGATGATATAAGAAGACTATATACAAATGATGTCAGATTCCTTCATCAATTTACAAAACAGGTGAAATAAAAATGGACGTCTCCCTTAAGTGTTTATCGCAGTTTGTAGATCTCTCTGGACTCACTCCAGAGGATATTTCGACTGGCCTTACCTACGCCGGTATCGAAGTGGAAGAGACCCGTCCTTTAGCCTACGCTACTAAGCTATGCGTCGGCGAAATAAAAGAGTGCGAGCTCATCCCTGAGACCCATCTTCATATATGCAAAATTGATCTAGGAAGTAAATACGGCGTTAAGCAGATTGTGTGCGGGGCCCCTAACGCGAGAAAAGGCCTAAAGGTATGTGTCGCCCTTGAGGGGTGCGAGCTTCTTGGCGGTAAGATTAATCACTCCGTGATTAGAGGATATGACAGCGAAGGAATGTGCTGCTCGATATTAGAACTTGGAATCGATAAAAAGTATTTAAAGCCTGAAGAGTACGAAGGGATTATTGAGCTAGGGGAAGACGCCGAGGTTGGTAGTGAAGATGTCCTCTCTTACCTTGGCCTTGATGACTACGTCCTCTCGCTCTCTATTCTCGCAAATAGACCTGATCTTCTTTCTGTTATAAATATTGCCCGCGAAGTCGGCGCGATCTTTAATAGAAAAGTAGTGGTGCCCACCGCCAAAGAGCTAGCGACCTATAAGACCGATTTTACAGTAAGCAGCATGACAAGTAGGTGCACCCAGTTTGCCGCTAAAGAAATAAAGGGAATAGATAATAAAGGGGAGTCGCCCCAGTGGCTTACACGCTATCTTATGGCCATGGGCGTCCGCTCTATCTCTCCCGTAATTGATATTGGTAACTACGTGATGCTTCTTACTGGTCAGCCTCTTCATATGTATGATAGAGCTAAATTAAAAGGACACACCCTTATCGCAAAAGATAGCTATGAAGGCGACTTTGTCGCCTTAGACGAGAAAACCTATAAGATTATTAAAGGCGATATTTGTATATGTAGTGAAGATACGCCGATGTGCCTTGGCGGAGTGATGGGCTCTCTAACCTGCGCGGTGGATAGTGATACCACAAGCGTTGTTATTGAGTCCGCTTCCTTTGACGGAGCCACTATTAGACATACCTCGGCTAGACTAGGCCTCGCGAGTGAATCTAGCTCCCGCTTTGTAAAAGGCACTAACCATTTCCAAAGCGAGTTTGTGATTAATCTTACTAGTGAACTATTAAAACAGATATGCGGGGCAAATGAGTTTTCTCAGCGCCTCTCCTATCAGAGTGAAACCGAAAAAGTACATGAAATTAGCGCTACGTATAGCGATATTAATAGCCGTCTAGGCACTAGCTTTACAAGTGATGAGATTAATAGCGCTCTCACCCGTCTCTACTTTAAGGTGACGAGTAAGAAAGATAGCTTTGTAGCAGTTGTGCCTTCCTTTAGGCTTGATATATCTTGCTGGGAAGATCTATCCGAAGAGGTCGGTAGACTCCTTGGCTACGATAATATCCCAAGTGTTCTTCCTAGCTTTGAAGCCGCTATCGGCGGGGTCTCTCCTCTTCAAGAGAAGATAAGCCTTATTAGTGATTTACTTATAAGTAAAGGACTTGATAGAATCCTTACTTACACCTTACTAAGCGCTAAAGAAGATGCTTTTACCTCTTTCTTTGATAACGACTCCTATCACATTAAATATCCACTTACGGATGATCATGAAGTGGTTAGAACGTCATTGTCTCACTCAATGCTCAAAGCGATTTCCTATAACATTTCAAGGCAGAATAAGAACTTAGCCCTTTTTGAAATATCTGAGATTACTTCGAGAAATAGCTATAAGCATCATTTATGTATAGGCCTCGCTAATAAAAAGCTTGAGCAGTCTCTTCTCACTACGAGGGAATATGACTTCTATGACCTAAAAGGCCACCTTGAAGCTATCTTCCATCTTCTTGGAATCGAGGGGAGCCGCTACAAACTTGAAGAGAATAAAGATGTCAAAGAGCTTCACCCTTATAGATCAGCACTTATCTCCGTCGGAGGCACGAGGATTGGCTATTTAGGAGAGGTTCACCCCTCTCTTCTCTCTCGCTATGAGCTAAAGAATAATAAAGTCCTCATCTTAGAAATTGAGCTTGACGCTCTCCTTAATATGAAGGTTTCTCCATCTAAAATGGAGAAGATATCCCGCTACCCTTCAGTGACTCATGATCTTGCCTTCATCGTAAGTAAAGAGGTCTCTATAAGTGACCTATGTAAAACAATTAAGGCTAACTCTAACGGCCTCGTTATTGATACCTCCGTTTTTGATATCTATGAGGGAGAGGGCATTGCCCCTGGCTCGAAGTCAGTGGCCATTTCTGTGACATACGCTAGCGACACTCACACCCTTGAGGAAAAAGAAGTAACGCTTGTTGAAGATAACATTAAATTTGAACTCTATAAACGTCATAAGGCGGTCTTACGTGGATAATGAAAATTAATTTTAATTCTTTTAGTGAAGGAAAAAGCGAAACCATTGAATTTGATTCCTCTTTTCCTAGTGAGCTCTTTTCCCCTTCGCATATCATTGGAGTAAAAGCGTGCCACTCTAAAGCGGTGATTACTAAGCTTGACGAGTATCTTAACGTTGACTTAAAAGTTAAATATACCGCTATTGTCCCCTGCGCTTATACCCTTGAAGAAATAGAGTATACTCACACGGAAAATGAAAAATTTATCTTCGCCTATGAAAATGACGAGGAAAACGGAATCGACCCAGTAGGTAGAGACGGCTATATTGACCTCGATGAGTGCGTTTTAGACTTAATCGTGGCCACTGTTCCCTTTAACCTCCATAAAAAAGGAGCCACTCTCCCTAAGGGAGGAGATGGCTATAGCGTCCTAACCGAGGATGAACTTAATGAAGAAAGGAGTAAATCAAGCCCCTTTGACGCGCTTGATGAGTTAGATTTAAAGTAATGAAAAAGATAGCGCCCGCTTTGCTTATAAGCGCCTGTTTTCTCTCCTCATGCTCAGGGATAACCGCTCCCACAACCTGGAGATATATCGATATGGATTTTGACCTTGCTCCATGCGAGAAGGTTAGTATTACCTATGAAGATAAAAAGGTCAAAGAGACCTACTCAGTAGTAGACTACGATGAGATCTGTCTTACCTATGACCAGCTTATGATTTTAGAGTATAACCCCGATAAAGACGATGAAGAAGACCCAAGCCTTGACTACACTAAAGAAGTGCTTAGCTTTGAATTTGTCGGGTGCGATTTTTCGCTTACCGTCATCCCAAATTATTACATTTTTGGGGATGGAACGATTAAAAACTATAAAGGATCTTCCTTTTATTTTGATGACTTAATTGAAGAAGTAAGAGTCGGTAAAGCTGACTACCTTCTTAGCGTGGAGGACAAATAAATGAAAGGCAAAAAACTATTTCTTCTCCTCGCTCTTGTTCCGATGGTCAGCGGCTGCGGAACCTATTATCCCCCATATTATTGGCCCGCTATTGAAATAAGTATTGATGAAGAGTTTGGCGATACTATTGAAATATATTACGTGACCCCCGTCCTTGAAAACGAGGGAAATGAAAAGAGAGCAGTGGAGTATTACATCGGAAAAGATGATTACGCCAATAGCTATATCTATGAAACGGTCTATGAGCTCCGCTATCAGAGAAAGATAGAGAATTTCCACGGCAATAATCAAAACGGAGAGATGGTAATTCGCTTCTATAATAGTGAGTCGGAGTCCTCATACTGGGTTTATATCTATGATATATACGTGAGAACGAGTGACCTAGCGGAGGGTGAGGCCTATTTCACTGGTAACTACGGCTGGATCAATCTCTATGAGTTTGTGCTAGAGATACAGGAAGCCGCCGATACCTATTTCCCAATCGATTTAAGAAAGACTTATTATATCGATTTCTAAATACAAACTTGTTTGTATTTACTCTCTCCCTACGGGGAGTTTTTTTATTACTTGAATAAAATCTTTCTTGCAGAGAGAAAAAATCACTATATAATATAGTCAAGTGGTAAATAGTGGGAGAAAGTGGTAAAAAATGTTTTTTGGTCGCTATGAGCATTCCTTAGATGATAAAAACCGCCTAGTCATCCCTTCTAAAATGAGAAGTGAAGCGGGAGAAACGCTCTACCTCATGAAAGGATATGACGGCGCCCTAGCCCTCTATAAAGAGAGCGACTTTAATCGTCTTATGGAAGAGGTCAGTGCTTATTCCTTTCAAAAAAAGAATAACCGTGACTACATAAGAGTCCAAATGTCTTCTACTTATGACCTCGAGATTGATAAGCTTGGAAGAATTACGATTCCCACCGCACTAATTAGTAGATACGGTATTGGAAGAGACGTCTATATCATCGGCGTCGTCGATCATATCGAAATCTGGGATAAAGAGAAATATCTCGCTTACGAAAAAGAAAGTGATGCGACCTTTGAAAGCGTCGCTGAAAAGATAGGCGCGGATGAATAGTGAGCACACTCCAGTGCTTCTAAGGGAAGTAGTGGAAAGCCTTAGCATTAAGCCGGATGGCACCTATCTCGACCTCACATTCGGGAGAGCGGGCCATGCCGTAGAGATACTAGCTAGACTTACAAGCGGCACTCTCATCGGAGTGGACCAAGACATAGAGGCCATTGAGGCCTCTAATGAGAGATTAAAGGAGATTTCATCTCACTTTACTCTCGTTAAAGATAACTTCTCTAATGTGAAGGGAATCCTTGATTCCCTTGGCATTAAGGAAATAGATGGAGTGATTATGGACCTAGGGGTCTCTTCTCCTCAGTTTGATGAAGTGGAAAGAGGGTTCTCCTACTGGGAAGACGCCCCTCTCGATATGAGAATGGATCAAAGTCAGTCGCTCTCGGCCTATGAAGTGGTAAATACTTACCCGCTTGATAGACTAGCCAAAATCTTTAAGGAATATGGAGAGGATCCATATTCGCAAAAAGTCGCCCAAAAAATCGTAAAAGAAAGAGAAAAGGGGCCGATTAAAACGACAAGTGAACTTGTCGAAATCATTAAAAGCGCGAAGCCCGAAAGCGAGCTAAGAAAGAAAGGTCATCCCGCCCGTCAGATCTTCCAGGCTATTAGAATTGAAGTAAATGACGAGCTAAATGCCCTAGGGAAAGCGCTTAGTGATGTTCTCCCTTATCTCTCAAGTGGGGGAAGGCTTCTCGTTATCTCGTTTCACTCCCTCGAAGATCGAATCGTGAAACAAACATTTAAATCCAAGACCACTATAGTGGGTAATAGGGTCAATGGACCAATGGAAGAAAATAATATCGATTATAGGTTAATTACTAAAAAGCCGATATTACCCACTAGTGAGGAAATTGAAAATAACCCAAGATCAAGAAGCGCCAAGCTAAGAATTATAGAAAGGAAGTAGCCGTATGAAAGACAAACTAGTTAAAACTCATCACAAAAAAACTTACTATCGCACACGTCGAATTTCCCTTGCGTGTCTTTTAGCGGTCTCCGCTTCTATCATGATTAGTGTCCCTACTTACTACTCCGTAGTAACCTCGAAAAGTGAGAGCGCTCATATAGCGGCCTACTCCGAAGCGGAGACAGTGGACGCCCCTATTTCCTATAGCTATGCCGATGAAGGCTAAATAAAAAAAGCCTAAATGTAGGTAAAAGAAAATTGCATATTACACTTTTTCGTAATATAATACCTCCTGATAGAGTAATCTATCAAGAAACCCGCATATCACCCCCCTTGGTATGCGGGTTTTCTGGTAAAAAAGAATAAAAACCCCGCAAAAGTTAACTCAAAATTAGTAAATATTTAGTAAAAATATAGTAAAAATTAAAATATAATATTTTAAAATACGCTCTCATAATGTATAATTTAAAAATCATAAGGAGACTAATATGGACCCACTTGCTGTCGTTGAAATGACTTCTAAATATCTCAAGGTTTTAGTGGGATATGATTCGGGTGATGATGTCTGTGTCATCTACTCTAACTCTTTCCCCTTAAATCACTATATTGAAAACGGTCATATTGTGAATAAAGAGGCCTTAAAGGATACGATTAAATCGATCTCTTCTTTTTATGACACCAGCATGAAAACTTCGTTTAATATCGATGAAGCAATTCTCGCTATTCCTCCATATGGCCTCAAGGTCTATACCGACTCTCCAGTTACCCCGGTTATCTCTCCAGACGGAAAAGTTCATACCCGGGAAATTCAGACCCTTTATACGATGATTAAAAAGGGAGGAGCCGTTCCCAAAAGCTCAGGAAATGAAATTGTCGATATCGTTCCGGAGCGTTATCTACTTGATAACGATAAAGCCTATCAGTCAATGCCGATTGGTATCATCTCTAGCTCCATAGCGATGGACGCTCTTATCCTAACTCTCCCTAGAGATTTGATTCGTGATTTTAGTGGGGTCTTTGAGGGAAGCGGAATAAGGCTCCGCCGCATCGTGACCGCTCCTTTTGCGGCTACGGAATATATCGCTAGGGATATATCTACTCCCCTTGACTATTATCTCGTTGATATCGGCGCGGAGATTACAACGGTCTCGATAGTAAGCACGAGAAAGCTATATAACTCATATCACTTCGCCTGGGGAAGCGATGATATCACAAGGCACATCTCAGAGAGCTTCCATATTAGCTTTGAAGAAGCGGAATCTCTTAAAAAGGAATACGGCCTAGATGAGACGAGTTTCTCCTTTTCCGTTCCCGTCTCTCATAATGAGGATGACGGAGACCATTTCCTTACCGAGCTAAGGGATATCATTAAAGAAGAGCTTGATAAATTTAGTGAGTATTTAAACACCGCAATCGATACTCTTATGAATCCATATGATGACTCCTATAGGAGTCTTCCGATGCTCCTTATAGGAGGGGGATCTCTCCTTAATGGTCTTAAGGAGTATCTAACTGGTAAGGTTCCCGCTCAGTCCGTGAAGGTCTTTACCCCTTCCTCGCTCGGTGCGAGAAGCCCCGCTTATACAAACCTACTTGGAACAATCGTTGTTCAAAATAAATATAGAGATGTTTTAGAAGATAGAAAAGCAAGTAGAGAACAAGCAAATAAAAACACGAAAAGAGGAGGAAAATAATCCATGGCTGAAAACTATGATTTAGATAACTTTGAACCTGTCGCTAAGATTGTGGTTATCGGAGTGGGAGGAGGCGGCTCTAACGCCGTCAATCGTATGATTGATAATAACATTGGAAACGTCACCTATTATGTGGTTAATACAGATAAACAGGCCCTCTCCGCTTCTAAGGCTCCTAATAGAAGAGTTTTAGGAGAAAACACCACCGGCGGACTAGGCGCCGGCGGTATCCCGGAGATTGGAAGAGCCGCCGCTGAAGAGAGTCAGGACATGATAAAAGAGATGGTTAAAGGCGCCGCTCTTGTCTTTGTGGCCGCGGGCATGGGCGGAGGCACGGGAACAGGCGCTGCGCCTGTCATCGCCCGTATCGCAAAAGACGCTGGAGCCCTTGTCGTCGCCGTGGTCACTCGTCCCTTTGCCTTTGAAGGCCCAAAAAAGATATCTAACTCCATTGACGGCCTTAATAAACTTAAAGAAAACGTTGACTCCATCATTGTGGTGAGCAACGATCAGCTCCTCCGTCTTAAAGGCAATGAGCCAATGGGTAATGCCTTCCAAGACGCTGATAATATCCTCGCTCAGTCGGTTAACACGGTTGTTAGTTTAATAGTCTATAACTCCCTCATTAATAGCGATTTTGCCGACGTTAGAAATACATTATCTAATAGCGGCCTCGGCCTTATTGGAACGGGCTATGGGAAAGGGGCAAATAAGACAAAAGACGCCGCCTTAAGCGCGATTAACTCTCCGCTTCTTGAAGCGAGTCTTACCGGCGCGAAAAGAGCAATTGTCTCAATTACCTGCGGTAAGAGCGTCACCCTTTACGACGTTAAAGACTGCATTAACTACCTCACCGAGGCAAGCGGAGGAGACGTCGATATTAAGTTTGCGGCCAATATCAACGATCAGCTCGATGATGAAATCATCGTCTCCATTATTGCCGCGGACTTTACTCAGCCTTATGACTTTGCTAATCCTCATCTCTTTGAAGGGGTGAGTGATGATGATATCCCTCTCCCCACAGTGGAGCCTTCTAAGGAAGAAGAAGAAAGCGTAGAGACCTACGGCGAAGAGGATGAAGATGATATTCTTCCTAATTTCTTAAAGCACTAATTCACTATGGACTATAAAGACACCCTTCTCATGAATAAAACCGGGTTTGAGATGAGGGGAAACCTCCCCTCAAAAGAGCCCGTTCTCGTTAAAAAGTGGCTCGATGAAAACCTCTACTCTTTAATGATGGAAAAAAGAAAGGGATGCGAAGAATATGTCCTTCATGACGGACCGCCCTACGCTAACGGGGATATGCACTGCGGGCATATGTTAAACCGTGTCCTTAAGGACATTACCATTAGGTATAAGAATATGTGCGGCTATTCCACTCCCTTTAAATTCGGCTGGGACACACATGGTCTTCCCATCGAGAATAAAGTAACCGCCTCCGGAATAAATAGAAAAACCACGCCAATCGTAGAGTTTCGTGATAAATGCAAAGACTACGCTCTCCTTCAGGTAGAGACGCAGAAAAAAGAGATTCAGCGTCTCGGCGTCGTGGGAGACTATAAAGATCCTTATCTCACTCTTTTAAAAGAGTATGAAGCGAGTCAGCTAGAGTGCTTTAAAAAGATGGCGATGGACGGCCTTATCTATAAAGGCCTTAAGCCGGTTTATTGGTCCCCCTCAAGCGAGAGCGCTCTTGCGGAAGCGGAGATTGAGTATAAAGACGTTGAGTCTCACTCCATTTATGTCTCTTTTGACGTCACCGACGGGAAAGGAGTACTTAAAAGAGGCGATAAAATCGTTATCTGGACCACAACTCCGTGGACGATCCCCGCAAATCTTGCCATATCCGCGCATCCCGACTTTGAATACGGACTTTATAAAACAAGTAAAGGAAGAATTTGTTTCCTTACTGACTTTAAAGATAAACTCACTGAAGAACTCGAGCTCGGAAGAGTAAAACTAGTTAAAACGTTTAAGGGAAAAGACATAGAATACGTCACCTGTAAACACCCACTTTATGATAGGGAGTCCCTTGTCATTGTGGGCACGCACGTCACAAGTGACGCCGGCACCGGCTTTGTTCATACCGCTCCGGGACATGGTATGGACGACTTTGTAGTGTGCCGTAAATACGGCATTGAGGCCTATTGCCCGGTAGATGAGAGGGGCTACTACGATGAAAGCGTGGGAGTGGAGCTTGCTGGACTTTTCTATGAAGACGCTAATGAGAAAGTCTTACAGATGCTTTCTGATAGTGGTCACCTATTAAAGCACAGCGTTTTTACTCACTCCTATCCCCATGACTGGAGAACCGGTAAACCTCTTATCTTTAGAGCGACCTCTCAGTGGTTTTGCTCGATAGAGCCGATTAGAGATAAACTTCTTAGTGAAGTTCACGAGGTAAAATGGTATCCCTCCTGGGGCGAGACTAGAATGGTCAATATGATTAAAGATAGGGACGATTGGTGTATCTCCCGTCAAAGAGCCTGGGGCGTTCCTATCCCGATTATCTACTGCGAGGACGGGACTCCTATTATTGAAGAAAAGGTCTTTGATCATATCATTTCTCTCGTTAGAGAAAATGGGTCTAATATCTGGTATGAGCTAGAACCAGTAGATCTCTTACCAAAAGGGTATAAAAACGAGCATTCCCCAAGCGGGAAGTTTACAAAAGAAGTCGATATCATGGACGTCTGGTTTGATAGCGGCTCCTCCTTTAACTATTCTATAGTTAAGCAGGGAAATAAATTCCCAGTGGATCTCTATCTTGAAGGAAGCGATCAATATAGGGGCTGGTTTAACTCCTCCCTTATTGTCTCTACCGCGGTATATGGTCACGCTCCATATAAAAATGTTGTGACACACGGCTTTGTCATGGACGAAAAATGGGAGAAGATGAGTAAATCAAAGGGAAACGGAACGGATCCCCTTAAGATTATCGATATGTATGGAAGCGATGTCCTTAGGCTATATGTCGCCTCAGTTGACTATCAAAGCGATGTCCGTCTTAGCGAAGATATCATTAAAAATGATAGCGAGATCTACCGTAAGATTAGAAATACCCTGAAGTTTATGTCTTGGAACCTCGCGGACTATGACCCCTCTTGGCCTAAAGAGAAATTGTCCACTATGGATGAATATATTCTTAATAGACTGAGCTATGTGGTGAGAGAAGTCAGAAAATATTTTGATAAATTTGACTACGCGAATGGAGTGAGCCTTATCTCAACATTCCTCTCTACTGATCTATCAAGCTTTTATCTCGATATCAGTAAAGACACCCTTTACTGCGACGATATATCTAGCCCAAAAAGAAGAGCCACTCAAGAGGTAATTTACCAAATTTCCGAGACCGTTCTTCGTCTTCTTAACCCAGTTCTTCCTTTTACCATGGATGAGTTTAATAAGTCTCTTCCCGGAAAAAGAGAGGAATACGTTCAGCTTCTTGATTACCCAGTGGCAGGCAAAGTCGACGAAGAGATGCTTAAAGACTACGAATCCTTTAAGAGCGCCAGAAGCGATATCTTAAAAGCGCTTGAAAACGCGCGTAATGCATCCCTAATTGGCTCAAGCCAAGAAGCGGAAGTAAATATTTTCATAAAAGATTCAAATATTAAGAGAATATTTGATAAAATAGGTAGTGATTCTTTGGCCCCCTTATTTGTGGTCTCCTCGCTTAAAGTAAGTGACGCCCCAATAGAAGGCGAAGAATATAATTCTCTAGTGGTAAATGTAAGGCGTCACGAGGGAAAGTTCTGCTCGAGATGCTGGAACTATGATTATGACGCGATTGAGGTCGGGGGAGAGGAATATCTCTGCCCTCGCTGTAAAAAGGTCATGGAGAAAAGATAATGCCGAAAAAGAAAGATGAAACAAAAGAGGTTGAGGCTTGGGTAAGTCCTGAAGTAGTGGACCAGCCTAAACAGGAAGAGCCCCCTAAAGAGAAAAAGAGCGCGAGGCAGATTACCTGGGCGTGCTTTGTTTCTTTTGTTTGGCTTTTTGTCCTTCTTTTTGTGATTGATATCGTCTCAAAAACTGTCGTTAAAAATAATATGGCCTATGGGGAAACAGTCACCCTTATTGAGAACTTCCTTCATATTCATTACACCGTAAATGACGGGATGGCCTGGGGAATAGACACCAATAACGACCTTGCTAATCAGATTATTTTCTCCTCTATCTCTATTATCGCCGCGATTATTATCATCGTGGTTTACTGCGTAAGATATAAGCACCTTAATAAATTCGTTAAGGCCACGTTAATGGTGATCCTTGCGGGATGCATCGGAAACATGGTCGACCGCCTCTTTTATTCAGCGGAATATCTAAGCGCTCCAACTAGGGGAGTCGTGGACTTTATTTCCTTCCAGTTTGGAAATTACTACTTCCCGACATTTAACGTCGCGGACTCCTGCCTCGTTATCGGCGTGATTATGCTTATTATCTGGCTATTTGTAGATGAGTATAAGACTAATAAGAGAGAAAAAGAGGAAAAAGCGGCCCGTAAAAAAGCGAAAGAAGAGGCGATGATGGCAAGCGCTCAGGATAGCCCCGTAGAAGGCGAAACGAGCGGTAATAGTGGGGACGTACCTATAAAAACCGGGCCATCAAGCGAAGAAGGATCTCAAGATGAGACGCCTAGAGATCAGTGAAGCTAAGGCTAATATTAGACTAGATAAAGCTTTAAGTGAATTATGTTCTGACTTATCAAGAAGTCAGATCTCTTTTTATATAAAAGAGGGAAAAGTATTGGTTAATGGAAATATTGAAAAGCCCTCTTATATAACTAGAGAAGGGGACAAAATAGATCTAGAAGAAATGGAAAAAGAGACCACTCTAGAAAAAGAGGATATCGATATCGATATCATCTATGAAGACGACGATATTATTATCGTTAATAAACCCCAAGGGATGGTCACTCATCCCGGAGTGGGAAATAATAAGCATACTTTAGCGAACGCTCTTAGCTATCACTCTTCCTCCCTTAGCGATATTAATGGTGAGTTCCGCCCAGGGATTGTTCACCGCCTCGATAAAGATACTTCCGGTCTTTTATGCGTCGCTAAAAACGACGCAGCTCATATGTTTTTAAGTAAAGAGCTTGAAGATCACACGATGAAAAGAACCTATCTAGCGCTTGTTAGAGGCAATATCAAAGAAAATAGAGCGAAAATCGATCTTCCCATTGGAAAAGATAAAAAAAGCCCGATGAAATATGCGGTGACAAGAGACGGAAAGCCCTCAGTCACTTATTTTGAAGTCCTAAAGAGGTATAAAACCCACACTCTTATTAAGTGCGAGCTTGAAACGGGGAGAACTCACCAAATAAGAGTGCACCTCGCTTACCTAGGTTATCCGGTCGAGAGCGACCCGCTTTATGGGGAGAAAAACGCTGTTCCCCTTAACCCTAATGGGCAGTGCCTTCACGCTTATCAGCTCGAATTAGTGCATCCCACCTTGAAAGAGACCATGACCTTTAATGCTCCGGTGCCAGAGTATTTTTTAGATATATTATCTAAACTTGAACAGTTTTAATTTAATGATAAATTAATTAAATCTTTTTAAAGTTAGCAAAGCTCGTCTTTGCTATTTTTTCGAGTTCTTCTTTTCCGTATTTATTTACAAACTGTTTTTGAAACTCATCCACATCGCTTCCGCCTCCGGTGGGGAAGCTCATCTTATACTTGGCTTCGAGTTTATCTTTATAGAGGAGGAGATTATACCTAGCGATAACGCTAGCTAGGGCGACGCTAGGGTAGTACGACTCTCCTCTAGCGAGAAAAGTGACCCCCGTAGCGACGTTTTCTTCGCCGTCTAGGTAAGAATAGTACTTCTTTTCGTTGACGAATTGATCGAGATAAATTGACTGACAATCTGAGTGCTTCTCTTTCATTTCAAGGAAGGCTTTATTATGAAGAAGGGCTTTAATTCCGTTTGAGTTAAACCCCTTCTCATATAGGCTATTATAGTCTTTATTATGAAGGGTAAGTTTAACAAAGTTAAACTTCTCTACGAGTTCTGGGCCAATTCTTCTTATCTCGTCATCGCTCATCTTTTTAGAGTCTCGGATATGATAGTCCTCTATTACTTTTATCTCGCTTGGCCTAATATAGACCGAGCATACGATAAGAGGAAGAAAGTAGTCTCCGTTTCCCACTTCATCGGAGCCGATCTGCTCCCCTTCGTCTAGCCACATCCTAATAAAAGAGAGATTTTTTCTCCAAAATCCCAGCGGATTTTCTCCGCTTAAAAGAAGGGAGCCTGATTCATATATCTTAATAAGAGTGTCCTCTACTTTATAAGAGGATGAGACGTACTGCTCATCTCTTTCGAGTTTATAAGAGGAAAAGAGAGAATCGACTTTGTTGGCCTCCTCCTCTGTTACCATTAATGTTACATATTCCTGACTCATCTCTATTAGTTTAGCATATTTTCGATTAAAAATATGTGTTAAACTTATGCTATGCAAAGTTTAAGTGAAACATTACAGCTTAGCGATATTCTCCTTGCTATTAGTAAATATAGCGTGAGCGAAGTGGGAAAAGAGAGGATAAACGCTTTATCTATCCTTCCGCTTAAAGAGCTAAAAGAGGAGAAAGCTAAGCTAGAAGAAGCGGAGGGAATAGTAAGTAAATATTCCTATTTCCCGCTTTCACCAAGTAAAAGCGCTCTTAAAATCATCGAGATTGCTCATAAAAGCGGACTCCTTAGTCCGCTTGATCTTATGAATATCTATAGTGATATCGCGCTAAGTGAAGAGCTTATTAAATTCTACACTGGTAAAGTAAAAGAGGACGATTATCCCTATATAAGCGCTCTTGTGACTTCCTTTTATGATCTCTCCCCTCTTATGAAAGAGATTAAAAGATGTATCTCTTCTTCTCTTACGATACTTAGCTCAGCTTCCCCAGAGCTAAAAAAGATAAGAGAGGAGATAAAAAAGAAAGAAGCCTCTCTTGAAGATAAAGTAAGGACTATCTCCTCTAAATATAGCGCGCTTCTTAGCGAGGAAAATCTCACCTTAAGAGATGGTCACTATGTCCTTCCCGTTAAAACCGCCTACAAAAATAAGATAACGGGTATCGTTTATGATGTCTCTCAGTCTGGAAATACCACCTTTATTGAGCCAATTGAAATCGTAGAATTAAATAACGAGCTAAGCCAATTAAGAAGAGAGGAAAAGGACGAAGAGAGAAAGGTTCTTCTCACTCTCACTAATTTATGTCTTTTAAACGAGGAAGAGATTCTCTCTAATAACGAGGTTATTGGAGAGCTTGACTTCCTTATGAGTAAAGTCCGCTTCGGAGAAGAGATAAAAGGCATCTCCCTTCCAATAAGCGAGAAAAAGATTATCTCATTAAATGGGGCCCGTCACCCTCTAATTGACCCCCTTAGGGTAGTGGCTAACTCTTTTCTTCTCGACACTGATAACCAAATTATTATTATCAGCGGTCCTAACGCCGGAGGGAAAACGGTCTCCCTTAAGACGGTGGGCCTACTTGTTTATATGAATGAATGCGCTCTCCCTATCCCTATTGATAGTGGTGAGCTCTCCTATTTTAATCATATCTACCTCGATATTGGCGATCAGCAGTCCTTAATGGATAATCTATCCACGTTTTCCGCTCATATAAGTAATATCAGTGAGATCTTATCAGTGGTCACTGATAAGGACTTAGTCCTTATCGATGAGCTAGGAACAGGAACTGATCCTGATGAAGGCGCGGCGCTAGCGGTTTCTATTACTAAATATCTTCTCGGTAAGGGAGCGATGGGTCTTATCTCCTCTCACTTCTCCCTCCTTAAAGAATACGCCTATAAAGAGAAAGGGCTAACTAACGGTTCAATGATCTTTAACGAGGAGAAGCTCTCCCCTACTTATGTCTTTAAAGAGGGGATTCCTGGTAAGAGCTACGCTTATGACGTGGCCTCTAGATATGGCATTAAAAAAGAGATCATAAACGAGGCCAGAGGCCTCACTAATGATGATAGTGAGCCTAACGTTATCCTAGACGAACTAGAAAAGACTCTTCACGAGAATCTTCTTTTAGAAGATTCCCTTAGGAAAAAAGAGGAAGCGCTCTCTAAAAAAGAAAGGGAACTTGAAAATGAGAGTAAGCGCCTCGATAAGAGAAAAATGGTTCTACTTGAGGAAGCCGAAAAAGATAAGAAAGCTCTTATTAAAGAAAGCGAAGACGAGATAAAAGAGATAATGGACTCGCTTAATAAACCCGGCGTTAAGCTTAACGATGTCATCGAGGCGAAGGGAAAGCTAAACGCGCTTAAAGAGGAAGAGACACTCGACGAATTTGATGACGAGATTAATGTTAATGACTATATTAGTGTTCCCTCTTTATCCCTAGAGGGAAGAGTGGTCTCAATCCGCGGGGAAAAGCTTACGGTCCTAACAAGCGAAGGCCTAAGCGTTAACCTTGAGCGGAAAAAAGCTAAGAAAATAGATCCCCCTAAAAGAGTAGATAAAGCAAGCGCTAACGTAGACCTAAGGATTACCGCTTCTCTTCCCCTCGAGCTTAATCTTATTGGCTATCACGTCGAGGAAGCGATAACGGCCCTAGATAAATACCTAGACGAGGCTACTATTCATAAAGTAAAAAGCGTAAGGATTATCCACGGCTATGGGAGCGGGGCTCTCCGCTCGGCAATCTGGGAGCATCTTAAAACAAGAAAAGGCATATCTTATAGATATGGAAACGATTATGAAGGGTCGATGGGAGCGACCATAATAACTTTTGATGACTGATTTAATTAATTCTTTAATACATAACCTAAAGCCCTTACCAGGGGTCTATTTAATGTATAACAGCGAGAATGAGATTATCTATATCGGGAAGGCTAAAAACCTTAAAAATAGAGTGAGTCAGTATTTCCTTAGGCCTCACGATGGTAAAACCGGGAAGATGGTTAGCGAGGTGGACCACTTTGAAACCATTATCACCGAGAACGAAAAGGAAGCTCTTATCCTCGAGATGAATCTTATTAAGCATCATTATCCCCGCTTTAATATCCTTCTTAAAGATGACTCCCATTATCCCTATATCGCTCTTAAAAAAGGGGGAGACCCCGTCTTATCAATTAAAAGAAATAATAAGGATAAAAACTATTACTACTTTGGACCTTTTCCTAATAGCAGCGCCGCTCGGGAAATAATAGATCTTATAAATAAGATCTTCCCCCTAAGAAAGTGTAAAACGCTTCCTCATGAAGCGTGCCTTTATTATCACCTAGGCCAGTGCCTCGCCCCATGTATCAATGAGATTAGTAAAGAGGTCTATTCTAAGCTAGAAGAAGATATTCGAAAGTTTTTAGGGGGAGACACCATAAAAGTTAAAAAAGAATACACGGAGAAGATGAAAAAGGCGAGTAGCGAAATGAAATACGAGCTCGCCGAGGAATATAAGAATATCTTAGACGGGATTAATCACCTTGAAACTAAGCAGAGAGTGGAGATGAGTGATAAGACCAGTCGGGATATCATCTCTTTTGCCTCGCGTGATTCTCTTCTTGCCTTAACAATCTTTACCTATGTTAACGGGATGCTTCTTGGGAAGAAGTCATATGTGGTTGAAAAGATGGACGAAGAAGAGGAGCAGGTAATCGACCTCATCTGTCAGTATTATGATAACCATGATCTCCCAAAAGAGATCATCCTCAATAACGATCATATTAGGGAGGAGTGCTCCCAGCTTCTTGGAGCAAATATTATCGGTAAGAGCAAGGGCCCGCTTTATGACCTCGTGGCCCTCGCAAAAGAAAACTCGCTTAACGCGCTTGATGAGTATTTCTTAACCGCTCGAATTGATGAAGGAAAAGAAGAGCTTCTTACGAGTTTAGCAAGTCTATTAGATATTCCTTTCCCAAGTCATATTGAAATGTTTGATAACTCCCACACCGCGGGAGAGGAGCCAGTAGGTGTTATGGTGTGCTTTATAAACGGAGAGAAAGCCCCTAAGTTATATCGTAGATATAAAATAAGTAGTGAGAATAGTAGAGACGATCTCGCCTCGATGAAAGAGGTGGTCTATAGAAGATATCATCGCCTTAAAGACGAAGGCGGAGAGATGCCCTCTCTTATCCTTATTGACGGCGGCTTTGCTCAGCTTGAAGCAGCCCTTTCCGCCCTTAATGAGCTTAGGCTAGATATCCCCGTCTTTGCCCTTTTTAAAGACGATAGGCATCAGACTAAAGGCCTATTAAATAAAGATAAAGAGGCTATTGAAATAGAGGATAAATCACTCTTTTTCCTTCTTACGAGGATGCAGGATGAAGTGCACCGCTTCGCCATTACCTTCCATAAAGAGAGAAGAAGTAAGAAGATCTATACTTCTTATCTAGACGGGATAGAGGGAATTGGAGAGAAGAGAAAAGAAAAACTCCTAAGCCTTTATCCAAGTGAGTCTCAGCTGAAAGACGCCACTGTTGAAGAGCTAGAAGAAATACTTCCTAAAGACCTAGCCCGTAGTGTTTACACTCATTTTAAAGGGGAGTAGGAGTTAAGAATTAATTGCATATAAACATCATAATGTTTATTATAAATAAAGCAGTTTTGCCCTCGTAGCTCAGTTGGATAGAGCAACAGCCTTCTAAGCTGTGGGTCAAGCGTTCGAGTCGCTTCGAGGGCGCCA
>JAJQAM010000062.1 GCA_021203805.1 Coprobacillus sp. | reverse complement strand
TAAAAAAGTACTGCCTTGAGATTGGCTCTCCATATTTAGAGAGGAAGAGATACTTTGAGTTACGGCCTGGGTTTTTACTTCTTACTTCGTTTATATACCTCGTTATATATTCAACGGAGTAATCTCCAAAGTAGACCTTTCTCTGCTTCGCGCCTTTTCCCATGACGGTCGCGGTTTTATTTTTAAGGTCGACTTTCCCCCTGTCAAGAGAGAGAAGCTCGCTGACACGAAGCCCTGTGTCATACATGAGTTGGAGCATCGCTTTATCTCTTATGCCGTCAGGCCTTAAATCATTAGGAGCGTCTATGAGATCAGCGATTTCCTCTCTTGTAAGAAAGGAGGGGAGATGCTGAGGCTTTTTTGGAGTGTCAATATCGGTGACCTCATCTAAGAGGAGATGCTCCTTTTCTAGGAATAAATAAAACGATCTCGTCGAGGATAGTCTTCTTAGCGCGGTGCTAACGGATAATCCTAAAGAGAGCTCATAGTGAAGAAACTCGGCGAGGTCACTACTTCTTAATTCTTCGACCTCCGTCTTATCGTTAAAGTAAGTAAAAAACTGCTTAAGGTCTTCAAAGTAAGACTTCTTCGTCTGAGGGGAGAGGCCTTTATCTGCGAGAAGATACTGCCCGTAGTCATCAATCGCATCGCTTATTTTCATTTCTTTTTGGCCTCACTCGCTCGTTTGAAGACGTCTTTTTTATACTGACTATTCAATGAATCTATTAAAAGCTTAGTCTGACTCTCTTCGATATCTTCCTCGTAGTTAAAGAGTGACATTTGAATAACGGACTCTTTTGGGTCCACGAGGTTTTGAAGGGTCACTCCCACGAGCCTCACAGCTAGCCCAATAAAGTTATTCTCGTATAATGAGGAGGCAATCTGATAGACATAAGAAGGATCATCTGTAGGGGAGGGAAGAGTCATCGATTTATTATGAAGCTTAAAGTCAGTGTCCTTAAGAGTTATCTGAACAGTGTTTCCTTTCTTCTTCTCTTTTTTAACGTCTTCACACACGCTTCTTGATAAAGATAAGAGAGCGTCTATTATCTCATCAGGGTCAGAGGTGTCATAGGGAAGCGTAGTGGAATGCCCGATGCTTTTTGGGTCTCTCTCTTCCGTTGGGACGACATCTGAGGAGGTCCCTTCTAGCTCGCTTTTGACGTCCGAAGTGTATTTCCCAAGTATCTTAACTAGTGCGGGATCAGCGCTATCAATCTTCTCTTTGAGGTCACCAATCGTATTTATTCCTATTTCATGAAGACGGGGCTGAGTCTTCTTTCCTATTCCAAACATATCCTCTATAGGAAGAGGATAGATTATCTTAGCGATGTCTTTATTATGAATAATAGTAATGCCGTTTGGCTTTTTATAGTCGCTTCCCATCTTCGCAAGAAATAAAGTGGTAGCCACTCCTATTGAGCATCTAAGCCTAGTCTCTTTAAAGAGTCTCTCCTGAAGAGTAGTAAAGAAAGCGGGGACATCTCTTACCCCCTTAAGGCAGTCCGTAAAGTCCGCATACATCTCATCAATCGAGGCGGCGTGAATAACTTTTGTGTAGTTTTTTTCAATAAAAGTAAAAAACTCCCTGCTCTTTTTCTGATAGTAAGAGTAGTCGCCTGGGATAAGAATTAAAGTAGGGCACGCCTCAAGCGCTTTATAAGTCGGCATACCGCTATGAACACCGTATTCTCTCGCCTTATAGGAGCACGTCGAAATAATCCCGCTTCTTCCGTTATGACCAATCGCCACGGCCTTTCCTTCAAGAGTGGGATCTTTTATTTCTTCGCACCTTACAAAAAAGGTATTAAGGTCAAGATGAACGATGACTCTGCTCATATCTATATGATAGATTATGTAAACCAGAATATAAAGAAAACTTTTTTTACAAAAGTTTTAAAACGTCATATGGAGTGACGTGAGCCATTTCCATCTGCTCCTCAACTTTGGCCTGACCGATAAAAGAGGTAGGAAGGCAGACATAGCTAATTTCCCCTTTATAGCCTAACTGATTAAGAGCGTCCACGACATGAAGAGCAAACCCTTCTTTTGTGGCATAGGGCGTATAAATAATGATCTTTTTCATATTGAGTAGATAAGTAAGGCAGTTAGTGTCAAGAGGCGCTTGATAAAGCGCGTTTATTACTTTAACGTTCTTCTTTTCACTTATAAATAAGTGAAGAAGAGTATAAATAATAGGGCCGTAGGTAATGAGTGCGGTGTCAGAAGGGGCCGCATTTACCTCAATCCACTTTCCAAATTCATACTTTTTCCCCACGACGTGATAGTCTCTTACTACTTCTTTAGGATATCTAATAGCGTAAGGGCCTTTATAAGTTATAGAGTCTTTAAAGAGAAACTCCGCTTCCTCAACTGAGGAAGCAAAGCTTATAACCATATTTGGAATAGTATAGAGAAAGGCCTCATCATATATCCCTTGATGAGACTCCCCTTCACGTCCCACGAGTCCAGCGTGATCAATAAGAAGAGTGGAAGAGAGGGAAAGCCTAGCTAAATCATGAAGGGCCTGGTCATACGCTCTTTGAAGGAAAGAGGAATATATTGATATGATAGGGTGCTTACCGCTTAGGGAGAGACCGGCGCCGAAAAGGAGAGCGTGCCCTTCCTCTATTCCAACGTCTATGCACCTCTCTGGATAGCTATTAAAGACCGGAAAGAGGCCGCTTCCTAGCTGCATCGCGCTACTTATAAGGACTGCGTCCTTATTTCGCTTTAATTCTTCACCGACTAGCTTAGAATATATATCTTCCCAAAGAAGGGTTTTCTTCTCGCAGTTATCTCCGGTATTACCGGTTTTAATATCTAAAGAGGTGATCCCGTGGTAGAGCCCCTCTTCATCTTCCTCCGCGTATTTATACCCTTTCCCTTTAATTGTTTTAAGATAGACCACTACTGAGGATGGGCATTTCTTAGCTTTTTTAAAAGCTTTCTCCATTTTCTTTATGTTATGGCCGTCTACTGGGCCAATGCATTTATAAGAAAAGCATTTAAAAACGTTAAGACGGAAATATTTCTTAAAGAGATTTCTTAGGAAAAAGGAGAGATTAATCCACGCTTTTCTAAAGATATTTATCTTCTTAGAAGATAACTCTTCTTTTTTAATATAGAAAGTAGAGGTTGAAAACTCTTTAAAGAGCTTCGCGAGAGCGCCTTTTGAAGCGCTTATCCCTTTCTCGTTATCATTAAGCACAATTATAACTTTATGGCCTGAGGCCGCGGCGTAGTTAAGGCCTTCGAGAGCGCTTGCGTTAGCGATCGAGGCGTCTCCTATATAGGCAATAGTCTCATAGCTATCTCCATTTAAGTCACGAGCGTACGCCATACCAGAGACAATTGAGATAGACGTAGAGCTATGACCGCCGCTATAAGGGTCATAAGGGGATTCGTCTCTATTTTGAAAGCCGCTTACTCCATCCTTTTCTCTTAAAGAGAAAAGAGGTCTACCAGTTAGGATCTTATAGGCGTAGCACTGATGGCCGACGTCGAAGACAATTTTATCTTTTTTAGGGTCAAAAACTCTAAGCATCGAGATAATTGAGTCGGTTGAGCCAAGATTAGAGGAGAGATGACCGCCGTGAAGGGCGACTTCTTTAATAATTTCCTCTTTTATATCCGCGCTTAAAGCATCTAGCTCCTTATATGAAAGCGTTTTTACGACATCTGGAGAGCTAATACTATTAAGATTAAGATGCTTTACTTCTTTACTCATAATCTACTAGTTTTCTACTAAATATCTTCTTCTTTTAAGATTTCCTTAATATTTTCTTCAGTTTTAGAGAGAAGCTCTTCTATCGATTTGATGAGTTTTTTGGCTTCATCATAAAGCGAGAGGCTCTCATCAATACTGATCTCGCTCTCACTCATTTTGGAGACGATTTCATCGAGTCTAGCAAGCTGCTCTTTAAGTGATTCTTCTTTTTCCATCGTTATTTTTTCTCCTTTTTACTAACTCTTGAGGTAATCTCACCGTTATTTACTAGTGTTTTAATCTCTTCTCCCTCATTTACCTCTTCAATTGAGGTCACTACCTTCCCTTCCTCGTTATAAGTAAGGGAGTATCCTCTACTTAAGACGGAATAAGGATTAAGAGACTCAAGAAGCGACTTTTTACTATTAAGCTCGCTCTTAATTAGGTCTAATTTATGAATAAGGATATTATTAATATCCTTTTTATACTGATTTACTCTGTCTCTTATCTCTTTTACTTTCCCCGAGATAATCTCATTCATCTCTTCTTCATAGCTAAATAGAGACTGCTCAATCTCCCTTTTATCAATTGTCGCGGCTTCCGCTGCTCCGGTAGGGGTGGATACCCTAAGGTCAGAGGCTAGCTCCACTAAAGTGGTATCTATTTCATGCCCTATCGCGCTTATAACGGGCATTTTAGAGGCGGCCACTCTTCTCACGAGCGTTTCATCGTTAAAAGCGGCGAGATCTTCGCTTGCTCCGCCTCCTCTAGAGATAATAAGAGTGTCTAGCTCGCATTTCTGCGATAAATCAAAGGCTCTAACGAGGTCCTCCGCGGCCCCTTCTCCCTGAACCTGAGAGGGGAAGAAATATATTTCCGCGCATGGATAACGTCTAAAGACGTTATAGGTTATATCTTTTATGGCGGCGCTCCCCTTAGCGCTTATTACTCCAATTCTTTTAGGGAAGATATTTATCTTTCTTTTCTTTTCCGGGGCAAATAGGCCTTCGGCGTTAAGCTTTTGCTTAAGCTTTTCTAGGTCCGCGAGTGCTTTCCCCTCTCCTACCTGCTCCACCTGAAGAGCGTTAAGCTGGTAGGTTCCTCTTCCGACATAGAGATCAACGGAGGCTAAGACGATGACTTCCATTCCGTTTTCGAGGGCAAAGTCAAGTCTATTTGCTTCTCTTGCAAAGAGAGTGACGCTTACCATACTCTCCTCGTCTTTAAGAGAAAAATAGTGATGACCCACTCCCGCTTGAACTTTGAGGTTAGAGACTTCTCCCCTCACTAAAACGTAGCGGAGATTCTCATCGCTTTTAAGAAGATGCTTAACATATTCATTTATCTCCGTTACTGAGTAGATCAAAGAAGCCGGGTTATCAGTTAAAGCCATACTAAACTAGGACCTCATCTAAAATTGCATTTATAAATTTCGCCTGTTTATCATCAACGTAGTCTTTAGCAAGACTCACCGCGACATCAATCACCACCGCTTTTTGAATTTTTGGCTCTATAAAATAGTATTTAGCGACACTACTAATAAGAATCGCTTCGCTTAAGACGGGAAGACGGGAGTATTTCCATCCGTGAAGATGAGGGATAATCATCCCTACTATTTCCTCATAGTGAGCAAGAGACTCATAGACCGTATTTTCTATAAAGGGAGTAATCTCGTCTTCGCTTAATGAGTTAACGATTACTTCATGAGGGTCAAGAAAAGCGAGATCACCGCTAGTTCTTGCGTGATTTAGGATCGAGTAGAGAACCGCCATAATAGCGTAATGCTCTTTTGTTCTAGTTAGGCCATTACTATTACTCATTTAGGCTTTCTCCTTTTTCAGTAGGCCCCGCGCCACTTAGTGGAGGGCTCTCCTCTATAGAAGCGCTTACCTCTCCACTACCAGCGCCCTTAATCGCTAGGTCCGCTTCTCCTTTTTTCTTATCTTTACGTTTTGTTTTCTCTTTTTTTACGTATTTACTTACTTCCTCTGGGTAGAGATGAGCATACTCTATGGAGTAGACCTTTCTATAGTTAAGAAAGGCCCTAATCACAAAGACCGCGGTAATAATATGAATAATAAGAATGAGTGATACGTTATAGTTCCAATCGTCTCCCGCAAGGTAGGCCGTAAAGTCGTTTTGAAAGAAATAAAGAAGAATAAGAAAGACCCAGTCAATGATATAAATGATGCAGGAGGCGTAGAAGTATTTCTTCTTTCCCATTCTTGCAAATATGCCTAGCCAAAGTATAAGTGCGCTTGTTCCAAAAAAGACACCGAGATAAAGAAATATCGTCCATGGGAGATACTCAATTATAAAAAAGCCAATTGGCTCTCTCATAAAGAGGAATAAATCAATTCCCATACAGAGAAACTCTCCCATCATCGAAGATATCTCTTCGATATAGACCACAAAAAAGATAGAGCCAATAACGTTAAAGATAGCGATAAAGATAAAAACAGTGCAGTTACGCTTATAGGCTTTGACCGCTTTATTGTGGGCCTCTATATAAGTTTGAGGAGCCTTATTTCTCCTCTCGATACGGATCCTTCTCTTTTTATCCTCGGCTTTAGCCGGGGTCTCTTTCGGCCCAGCGCTATCCCCTTCTTTTTTTTCGGTTTCCTTTTTCTCGAGTTTATCTTTCTTACTTGCCATAGCTATACAATGCTGTTTGTTTTGACGTTTACATCAAAAGGAACTTGATCGGTATAGGCTTTAAACTGTCCGGCAATCTCATCTTCTATCTTTTTTGATAGCTCCTGGATATTTGTTCCTCTCGTGACGTCAACGCAGAGCCAGACATGAATAATCCCGTTTTTAATGGTGGTGTAAACGGGCTTAGTAAGTCTCGCTTCTTTATTTTTCTTAAGAGTGGTAGTTATATCAAGGCTTTTAAGGGCTTTATCCACAAGGCCGTCATAAACACGAGCGCTGATTGCGAGTTTTCCTCTACTTGAATATTCATTGATATAGACATATTCCGCCATAACTATATTGCCTCCCCTTTATGAATCTTTTTAACTAGCTCTACCGCGTCCTTTACGGTAAAGTGATATTTACTCATCACTTCATCGGCTTTCCCGCTATCGCCGTAGGTCTCTACGCTCATATGATAGTCCGCGTATTTATCCCAGCCAAAGGGGGAGAGCATCTCAATCGAGACTCTCTTATTTTTAGGAAGAGTTAAAACGCTATCCCGATATTCTTTAGGCTGCTCTTCAAATAGCTCCCAAGAGGGAAGCGAGATGACGTTACAGTAAATCCCTTCCTGTTCAAGAGCTTTTGCGGCATTTATCGCAAGGCTCACCTCGCTACCAGTCGCCACTAGCTCATACATAGGAGTGACGCTCACTCCGTTATGATAGACGATATAACCGCCCTTCTCCGCTAGCTTTGGGTTAGACCCCTTTAGCACTGGTAGATTTTGTCTACAAAGTATAATTGCGGTTGGAGCGCTTGTAGACTTAAGCGCTTCATGCCAGGCGGCGTAAGTCTCTTTCTCGTCGCATGGACGGATCACTCTAAGGCCGGGAATCGAGCGGAGAGCAGCGACCTGCTCCACCGGCTCATGAGTGGGACCGTCTTCTCCCACCGCAATGCTATCATGAGAGAAGAGATAAATGGCTGGAACATGAGAGAGAGCGGCCATACGGATGGCGGCTTTCATATAGTCACTAAAGACAAGGAAGCAGCCCGTATAGGTTCTTACTCCATCGTGAAGAAGCATTCCGTTTTGAATAGAGGCCATCGCAAACTCTCTAATTCCAAAGTTCATGTTATGACCGTATCTGGTTTTAGGAGTGAAGTCCACTCCGCCTTCTAGGGAAGTAATAACGCTACTTGCGACATCGGCGCAGCCTCCCATGAGGTTAGGAAGAGAGAGCATATAGTCGTTTAGCGCTTTTCCCGAAGCGTTTCTTGTGGAGATCATCTCTCCCTCTTTAAAGTCGGGATAGACACTAGGGAGATAGTCTTTTTCTTCATGGTCCATAAGATTATTAAATCTCTCCCAACTTCCTTTATATTTATCCGCGTATTTTTTCTTACTGAGGCGAGCGTTATACTCGCTATAGGCATCGGCTCCTCTTTGAATAAAGGTCTTTTTAAAGTGAGCGTATACCTCAGGGGGGATAAAGAAGTCTTTATGGTCATAGTGATAGACCTCTTTTTTAACTCTCTCCCCTTCCTCTACGCCGAGGGGAGTGCCGTGCACTTTACTTGTCCCCTCATCCTTACTTCCAAAGCCGATCACGGTGTGGAAGATAATAAGCGTTGGTTTATGTTTACTCTTTTTGGCTTTTTTAATCGCTTTATCAATCTTTTTAACGTTATTTCCTTTTCTCACGTTAATCACGTTCCACCCACAGGCGTCAAATCTTTCTCCAACTTTCTCGGAGAAGGTATTAGATAAAGGTCCGTCTAATGTCACATCGTTATTATCATAAAGAAGGATGAGTTTATTAAGTTTCTCGTGGCCCGCGTAGCTTATGGCTTCCTGACTCACTCCCTCCATGAGGCACCCGTCTCCGCATAGGCAGTATGTATAATGGTCCATAAGAAGCTCGCCTTTTCTATAGTTAGCCTGAATAGACTGCTCGGCCACCGCCATCCCGACCGCCGCGGCAATGCCCTGACCAAGCGGTCCGCTTGTGGCGTCCACGCCGTCAGTTTTTCCGACCTCAGGGTGACCCGGAGTAATAGAGCCAGTTTGTCTAAACTTTTTAAGATCGTCGAGACTTACTTTAAAGCCGGATAGGTGAAGAATAGCATAATAGAGAGCGCTAGCGTGGCCGGCGCTTAAAACAAATCGGTCTCTATTAATCCAGTCCGGGTGAGCAGGGTCGCTAACTAGGTGCTTCGTATAAAGCGTATATAAAATAGCAGCGGACCCAAGGGACATTCCAGGGTGACCGGAGTTTGCTTTATTTATGATATCGATAACAAGAGATCTAATGCAGCTAAGAGAGAGCTCGTCAATTTTAACTTTCTTCTCTTTGCTTTTCTTCTCTTTGCTCTCCTTAGTGGAAGCTTTAGAAGAGGACTCTGCTTTTTTAGAGGTCCCACTCTTCTCTTTTACTTCTTTTTCTTTTTTCGCCATAGCTAGTTATCCTCCCTTTTTATCTCTATTCCAAGTTCATCAAGCTGATCTTCGCTTACGGGAGCGGGAGCTCCGCTAGTGGGACAGATTGCGTTTAGATTCTTTGGGAAAGCGATAACATCTCTAATGTTATCTGTTCCCCCAAGAAGCATCGTAAGCCGATCAAGTCCGAGGGCAATCCCGCCATGCGGGGGCGTGCCGTATTTAAAAGCGTCCATAAAGAAACCAAATCTATTTTTAATATCTTCATCCGAGAGACCAAGAATCTTAAAGATCTTTTTCTGGATATCTTCGTCGTATATACGAAGGGAGCCTCCACCCGCTTCGTAGCCGTTTATAATTAAATCATAGGAAGAGGAGAGGACTTTAAGAGGGTCTGTATCAAGAAGAGGAATATCTTCCTCTTTAGGACGGGTAAAGGGGTGATGAACACTAGTGATACTTCCCTCAACGTCCTTTTCAAAAAGAGGGAAATCTACGACCCATAAAAAGTCGTATTTATCTTCCTTAATGAGGCCGAGCTCTTTTCCGTATTTAAGGCGAAGCGCCCCGAGGAAATAAGACACTCTCATATAGTCGCCGTAGGCGATAATCACAAGATCGTCTTTTTTTAGATTAAGGGTATAGATAAGACTATTTTCCATCCCAATAGAGATGAATTTCATGATGGAGCCGTCGAGCTGCCTAGCTTTATCCATTTTTAAAGTAACCACGCCGTCAGCGAGGTATTTTCTCGCTTCACTAGAAAGCTCGTCTACGACTTTTCTAGACGCAGTGGGCGCGGCCCCTGGGATAACAATAGCTTTCACCGCCTCCGCGTGGAAACCGTTAAACTCAGAGGAATGTAATATCGGCTTAACGTCAACGAGTTTTAGGTCAAATCTAGTATCGGGCTTATCAGTACCATAGAGCTCAATTGCGTCTTTATAGCTAATTCTCTTAAAGGGGGTTTCGACTTCGTAGCCGATGCTCTTAGAAAATATTTCTTTAATAAGCCCTTCATTAAGAGAGAGGATTTCGTCTTGGTCCATAAAGGACATTTCAATATCAATCTGAGTAAACTCAGGCTGACGGTCACTTCTAAGGTCTTCGTCTCTAAAGCACCTTGCTATTTGATAATATTTTTCTATCCCCCCAATCATAAGAAGCTGCTTAAAGATCTGGGGGCTTTGCGGGAGAGCGTAGAAATTTCCCTTCTTCGTTCTAGAAGGAACGAGATAGTCTCTTGCTCCTTCCGGAGTGCTTAGCGTTAGAATAGGGGTCTCCACTTCAATAAAGCCCTGAGAGGATAAATACTCATGGGTAGCAAGTTTTATTTTATGACGGATATCAAGGTAGTTTTGATTAACGGGGCGGCGAAGATCAAGATATCTATATTTAAGACGGGTATCCTCAAGGGCATCCGTTTCATCCGCGATAATAAGCGGAGTGGTCACCGCTTTTGAGAGAACCATAAGGCTTTCGCACTCAATCTCTATCTCTCCGCTTTTTAGCCGCGGGTTAGGGGTTTCTCTTTTTCTTACCGTGCCGCTTGCTTTAACGACGTATTCGTTTCTTAAATCTATGTCAAACTTATCAGAAAGGACTAGTTGAACAATTCCTTTTCTATCTCTTAGGTCAATAAAACGAATCGCTCCTAGGTTACGAATCTTACTGATCCAGCCAGTGACAGTGACTGTCTCTCCGATGCTAGCGGCATCTAGCGATGTGGAATACACTCTATCTTTCATTTCTCTATTTCCCCGAGTAAGCCCTCTTTACTTACTGTTTTCTCTTCTTTTTTTCTTAGGTCTTTAAGATGGACGCTAGAGGAGCTAACTTCATCTTCTCCAATAATAACGCCTAGGTCCATATCTAGTCTTTCCGCTTTTTTAAACATACTCGTTATCTTTGAGAGGGAGTAGTCTACCTCTACTAGATAGCCCGCTTCTCTAAGAGAAGAGGCAATATCCTCGCTATAAGGGAGGCACTCCGGGGAGAGCGGCATGACATAGATCTTCTTACTCTTCCTCTTAGCGAGTGAGATTCCTCTCTCTTCAAGATAAGAGAGAAGGCGCTCCGCTCCAAAGGAGAAACCCACGCCCTCAAGGTCTCCTCCGCCTAGCTCTTTCACTAGGCCGTAATAGTGTCCTCCTCCCGCTAGCGCTCCTTCGCTAGTGGGGTTATCTTTTGGATATATCTCAAAGACTAGGCCGCTATAATAGTCTAGGCCTCTTACTAGTCCTCTGTCATATTCATAAGTAATTCCCTTATCTTTTAGATAAGAGATAATCATATTTAGATTTTCTTTATCACTATCCGAGAGGAACTCGCTTATTTTAGGAGCTCCTTCTATAATCTTTTGATCCTCCTTAGCTTTACAGTCTAATATTCGAAGAGGATTAAGATTAACTCTTTCCTTACAGTCCTCACACATATCTTCGATATGAGAGAGGAAATACTCCTTAAGAGAAGCGCTATAGGTCTTTCTCGTCTCTTCGCTTCCTAGATAGTTTAGTTTTACTAAGACGCTCTCTTTAATGCCAATAGCGTTAAAGAAGCTAAGAAGTAAAGAAATAACCTCAATGTCACTATTTACGCCTTTTGTCCCTACACATTCCACTCCGCCTTGATAAAACTCGCGGTATCTTCCCGCCTGAGGTCTTTCGTAGCGGTAGCAGCGCCCAAAGTAGCATGACTTAATTGGGAGAACACTAGTGACTTGCATCTTATTTTCGACGATGGATCTAACTATACCCGCGGTAAACTCAGGCCTTAAAGTAATCGATCTATTTCCTTTATCAAGGAAGGTATACATCTCTTTACGGACGATATCACTACCCTCTCCGACGCTTCTTAGATAGAGCTCGCTATATTCCATGACGGGAACGTCATGGTAATGGTAGTTATACCTATAAGAGGACTCTAAAAAGATAGACTCAAGAGCCTTAAGCTCTTCGGCCTTATCTAAGGTGAAATCGTGTGTTCCTTTTACTTTTTGATAATTCATAGCTAGTGGGTCACTCTCTTAATATCATACACTCCATTAATATTTAATAGAATATTAAAAATGTCTTGTAGGCGCTTGGCGTCGCTCACTAAGATCGTCGCATGAAAGACGACGTTACCGTCGCTATCAACGACTTTCCCGGAGATTGAGTTAACCGGAATCTTATGCGTCGCAAAAACGCCGGATATATCGTGAAGAAGTCGCGGTCTATTGATCGCGTTAATCGCGATATCTACTGGGTAAGTGGCGTATTCTATATCGTCTCTCCAGTAGACATCAATAAGTCTATCTTCACTCCCGACAACGTTATGGCAGTTTCTACGATGGGCCACTATTCCTTTACCGTGAGAGATAAAGCCCACGATATCATCCCCTGGAATAGGGGTACAGCAGCTCGCTAAAGTAATAGCGATATTATCCGCGCCTCTTGCATATACCGGGCAAACCCCGCTATTTTTAACTTTAGCGCCAATGGTATTTAGCTCAACGTCTTTCTTAATGTTAAGAAAATCTATAATCGCTGTAGGAGTGGGTTTTCTTCCGCATACTTTGATATATAAATCGTCAAGGGTATCGCACTCATATTTATCAAGGACTTTCTTATCGGAGAGCATCTTTTCCATCTCTTCTTCGCTTATTCCTCTGTCGCGGAAGGCATCCACAAGAGAGGTTTTACCTTTAGCGATCTTATCGTCTTTTTCTAGCTCTGCGTTTTTACGGGATATATATTTTCTAATTGAGCTACGGGCTAGGCCGGTCTTAACAAAGTTAAGCCAGCCTTCACTCGGAGTGCTATTCTTATTAGTTTTTATTTCCACCATATCACCAGTCTGTAAGACTGTATTAAGAGGGACCATCACTCCGTTAACAAGAGCGCCTATGGTGGTGTCTCCCACTCTAGTGTGGATCTTATAAGCAAAATCAACAGGAGTGGATCCCATAGGGAGCTGAATAACTTTGCCTTTAGGAGTAAAGACATAAATATTGGCTTCAAAGATATCTTTAGTGAGGCTATCAACGTATTCTTTAGCGTCTTCAGACTCGCTATCACTACTTATAGAGACAAAGTCTCTAAACCAGTGAAGCTGGTTTTCTATTTCTTCTTGCTCCTCTTTTGAGTTATAGCCGTTTCCCTCTTTATACGCCCAGTGAGCGGCCACTCCGACTTCGGCGACTTCATCCATTTCCTTCGTTCTAATTTGAACTTCGTATCTATTCCCGTCTCCCCCTAATATCGAGGTATGAAGAGACTGATACATATTAGGCTTAGGCATCGCAATATAGTCTTTAAATCTACCTGGGATAGGAACATAGGTTTGATGAATAAGGCCTAAGATCTCATAGCATCTAATCTCTGTATCCGTGATGATACGAAGGGCCATGATGTCATAGATTTCATCAAATGGAGTGCCCAGTATATACATTTTATGATAGATAGAGTAAATAGACTTTACTCTACTTGAGATTTCAAAAGGAATATTATTTGCAAAGAGAATATCCGCGATTCTCTTTTTCACGCCGTCAAGAGACTTTGTCATAGTCCTAGTCTTTTTAGTGAGTAATTTAGTGATTTCATCATAGATATCGGGATGGAGATACTTAAGGCAAAGGTCCTGCATCTCGCTTTTAATAACGTCTAGTCCTAGTCTATGAGCGATTGGGACATAGACATCCATCGTCTCATTCGCTAAAGCGATTTGTCTCTCATAGGGAAGAGAGTCTAGGGTTCTGAGGTTATGGAGTCTATCCGCAAGCTTAATAATAATCACTCTGATATCACGGGCCATGCCGATAAAGATTTTACGGTGATCTTCCGCTTCAAACTCCTCCGCGTCCATATGAGAAAGCTTTAATCTTTGGATTTTCGTGACAGAGTCCACAAGTTTAGCGACTTCACTTCCAAATCTTTTTTCTATCTCTTCAATAGAGGTATTTGTATCCTCAACGACATCATGAAGGAAGCCTGCGCATATCGTATCGGGCCCGCAGTGGAGGGAGGCGATGATATAAGCCACCTCGATAAGATGGTGATAGTAAGGTTCCCCGCTATTACGGAACTGGCCTTCGTGACGGCTTTTTGCGAATTCATAAGAGCTTTTAATCTTTTCTCTATCAGCTTGAGAGGAAATATACTCAAAATAGACATCCTCTACATCTTCAAAAGTGTGAAGAGGATAGCCTCCGTTAATCTTTAATCCTTCTTTTTCTTTACTGGCCATACCCCTTTATCTTACCTTAATAAAGCGTATTTATAAAGATAAATAAAATAGATTACAAATTGTAATCTCTTTTACTCTATTTATAAGGGACGCGGTATTTCTTAATCAGAAACTCTACGGATATATTTCCCCGATATTCATTTAGTCTCATTTCTCCATATAAATCGATAAAAGGGACTTCTTTAAGCTTTTCTACAGGAGCGTTAAAGCCAATGATCTTCGCTTCCATAGAGAGCGGGGTAAGGATATGCCTTTTATCGCGGGAATACTCGAGACTACTCACTCTAACGTGATCAAGTTTAAGAAGCGGCGCTTCCCAGTTTTCCCCAAATGGAGCGAGTTTAGATATTAAATAGTAGTTTTCTAGTAATATTTCAGTAAGAGCGATAGGAAGGTATTTCTCCTCCTCTTTATGGACTTTATAGGATGATACTTTCTCGTTAAAGGCTAACGAAAATGGGATGATATTCTCCCTAGCGATCGTAAGACCTCCCGCAAGGGTATGACCGCCGTATGTTACAAGATACTCTTTAAGGGAGTCTAGGATTTCGATTACATCATATCCTTCAGGCGCTCTTATTGAGCCTTTTAGCTCAATATTCCTCTCATCACTATCGCATAAGATAATCACGGGCCTTTTATAGCGTTTTAAAGCGCTATTCGCGGCGATCCCGCTAAGACCCTCTAATATTGGAAGAAGGATCACGCCTTCCTCACTACTATGAGAGTCAAGAAGCGAGTCAATGGAGTCACTCTTCTCTTTCCTCTCTTTATTCACTTTCCCTAGCCATCTAACAAGCTCTCTTATTTCCCATTTATCTTCGCTAGTAAATAGCTTTACTAGTCTATTTATCGTATTATCTTTTTTAATACGCCCAACAGCGTTTATTTTAGGAGCGATTTTCATCGCAATGCTATCATAGCTGAAGTCTTCATCTTCTTTAAGAAGGTCTAAGGCTAAAAACTCTCCGTCTTTATAGCTATTTAAGGTGTATCTAAGTAGGTCTCTATTAAACCCTCTTAGCGGCATCATATCGCTAATAATAGAGATACTCGCTAGCGTGAGTAGATACTTATCATATTTACCTAGTAAATATGAAGAGAAGATAAGCGCGAGCTCTGAGGCGCTTATTGGAACGTCCCCTATTCCGTTATTAGGGGTATAAATAAAGTCCGCCGCTGGGAGAGGGTCACTCGTTTCGTGATGATCAATTATATAAACGGTGAGGCCCTGCTCTTTTAGATACGATACCGCCTCAGCTGCGCTTAATCCATTATCCACTAGGATTACAATATCGTAATGCTTCTCAGCGATTTCTTTTGCTCTACCAAGCGTAATCCCATACCCATCGATATAGCGAGATGGGATATAGTAGCCCGCCTCGACGCCAAGCATACTTAGAGCCTTAACGATTATCGACGCACTTAGTATTCCATCCGCGTCATAGTCCCCATACACCATAATCTTCTTATCAAGATGAGAGAGGATATGCGCGGCCCCAGTGCTCATCGCTTTTATTTGGTAACGGGCTATATCATTAAGCGTAACCTCGCGCGTAAGAAAATCATACTCTTCACTAGAGATACTATAGTAGCTTAATAGACGCATATAAAAGCTATCCATTTTTATCTATCCTATTACTAACGTTATAGGATATTCTTTTTTATAGGTATTCTCAATTTAAATATTTTTAATATTTAGTAGGGAATAAAGATAAAAAGCGCTTTAAGCGCTTTTAATCATTAATTCCAATGAAGATCGCCTCTTCAGGCTCATTAGACTTAGAAGCGGGTTTCTTCTTATTTTTCTTTTCTTTTGCGGGTTTAGCTCTACGTTTATCTCTTCTCTTATAAAAGAGCGAATAGATATAGTGATAGGTCGGACCAAGTAGCGTCACCGTAAAGAGCGTGGCGATAAGGCCTCCTACGATAATAGCAAGATAGACTAGAGAAGTTGAAAGTGGTCCAAATCCAAAGAAGCAGATGAGAATAAGGATAAGAAGACATAAACAGATTAGAATCGGGCTAAAGGAGTATGAGGTCGCCTTTTTAGTGATCTCTTCTCTATCAATTAGCTCTAGCTCTTTCTTTTTCGAGTCAAGAACCATCTCCCTATCTTTATTCATAATAAAGATACATAGTAAGAAGCTAAACACTACAGTGAAGGGCAGCGCGATTGTAGCAAGAGAGGATACCGGCACTCTAAAGAGGGAGAATAGCCCGATTGTGACAACGCCAGAAAGCGCGGTAATCGCAATTGTTGATAGACCTCTAGCGGGCCTATATCTAAACATGAGGTAGATGCTACTGACAAGGAGTCCTACCGTAGTGGCAAGGATTACTGGGTAGTTACTCGGCTGATAGCTACTCATCACCACTGTATTTTTAACAGAGGCGGTAGCCTTAGAGTCAACCCCGGACTGAGCGAGCGCGTAATCTAGGAGTTCGTCGAGCGTCATGACTTCCGTTCTCTCGTCTAGTCTATTCCCTTCGTAATACGCTAGGGTCTCTTCCCCAATTGAGGTATCAGAGAGACTGACGACATAGTAGTAATAGTTAACGTCCACTCCGTCTTCTCGCTCCGTGGACATATAGTCACTTATTTCACTAACGTAGGTTTGATATAAGGAGACTCCTACTTCATCATCTTCACTCTCTACGACATAGGTATCTGTTAAAAACTGCCTTACAAAAGCGGTATTAACAATCGAGGTATCGCTTGTGGTTTCAAAATAGATCTGGGCGGACTGGTCTTTAATAGATGTATTAAAGTAGTTACCATCATAGACCGCCCCAAAGGTTATAATTCCAGCGAAAGAGGCAACGCAGGCGACCGAGGCAATTATTCCCCACATCTTCTTTCTCTTAGTGAGGTCGCGCTCGGCGTATGGGCCAAAGTATTTTTGCTGCTCCCCGGCGCTAGTGTCAGGAATTTGCTTCAGGTCGCAGCCAAATAGGTCGTATCTTCCTTCCCATTTCGTATTAGAGGTAAGAAGCCACGTGCACCCGCGGAGCGCGGTAAGATTAAGAATCATAGAGGCTAGTCCCCCAAAGACCGTAACGGAGGCAAAGCCCACCATATAGGTCCCGCCGAGTAGGAACATACAGGCGCCAATAATAATGAGAATTAAGTTCATATCAAAGATAGGCCATAAACTTCGATGCCCAGCGTCCTGCGTGGCCTTTCTTAGGCTTCTTCCTTTATAGCACTCCTCTTTAAATTTATTAAAGTAGAGGACGGCGCTTATAAAGGAGACTAGGGCGACCAGAATTAAGCCAATAATCGCTCCAACATTAAACTCGACGCTTAAAGCAACAGTTAGCCCAATTCCAGTAAACATAGATAGAAGCGTTAAAACAAAGCTCGTCGGAGCAAGAAGCTTATAGACAAAGCAGAGCGCTATTAGGGCCACGACAAGCCCTACTAAGGTGGCAATTAATGTGGAGCTCCAAGCGATAGAGGCGTGCTGACCGTACCCGATCGCGTTTTCATACCAGGCTTCGACGTTTCTTTCATATATAAAGGTGACGCCGTAATCGAGCTCTTCGGCGTTAAGGAGATTTACATAATATCTAGCCTGAGAGTAAGCGTACTCTTTTTCACTTGGGCTTGTATACCCGTCTCCATCTTGATCGATACTAATATAAGAGACGAGTTTATCGTCTTCATCGTCGGGGAAGTAGAAGCCTTCCTCAACGTTAAATTTCATAATGATTTTAGAAGCGATATCGGGGTCATAGTCTTCGCTATCTTCGACGGTTCTAGAGTACGTATCAGTATCGACATCATAGTCACACCATAAATAGAGGTAAGTGGTGACGATTTCAACTTCCTCTTCTTCTCCGTCTTCATTGGTCTGGGTTTCTGTAGTGACTTCTCCTACTCCCTGCTCCACCTGGTCATAAGCGGACTGAATCACTTCTTTATACTGAGGGTTATCAACGTTAACTGGGATAACAATTGCGGGGTAACCGTTATATTCATCGAGGTACGCTTCATCATCAGTTAATAGCTCCTCGCCAATAGCGACAGGTGAGTCTTCAATAGTGGATAAAGCAAAGCTTCCATTAAAAGCGAGGAAGTACTTCATATTCTCGTAGTCATTAGCGTAGCTACTAGAGAAGGTCACTTTAATAGTGTCTTCGCCTTGAGCGACGATTTCATAGGCATCAATCTCCGCGGCTTCCATTCTATTTTCCATGATCTCGCAGACATCATCGATTGCCCCATCATCAAGGGAGGCATCTTTATCCTCTTTATCGGAGATACGGAAAACAATCTCTCTTCCATCTTGGTATTCGATATTAGACTCCGCCCGAGTGGTGATTGGAGTAATCGAAACCGCCATCACGAGGAGAGCGGTAAACATTAGAATAATATAAGACCAGAGTTTTCTCATATAGCAAATTAATTTTGTATTTCATATATTGGCTTACAGCCGATATATAAATTACTATAAAATAGTATATGTTTCAATAAAAAAATACAATTTAATTTTAATTAAAATTAAGAGTAGTAACTTATATCACTACTTCTATGTATATTTATATATAGAAGTAAGTAAATAGATATAAAAAAATGGATGGGTTTTAAGGTCACCATCCAGGACGAGTCACTTCCGGATATATTCTCGGCTCCGGTAGACGGCTAGGATATTTCCTAGCGCAATTACTATAGCATACTTATATATAGAAATAAAGGATAAATTAGATAATAAAAAAAGATGGGTTTAGAGGTCTCCATCCTGGACGGTACAGTTCCGGATATATTCTCGGCTCCGGTAGACGGCTAGTATTTCCTAGCATTCTTATTATATCACGAATAAATATAATTTGGAAAGGCATCAAAATAATTATAGATGTCTCGATAGATAAGAATAGAAGGAATCTCTTCAGCGACTTCACCTATTAATTCATCAGAAAGGCAAGTTCTAAGAGCGGCGTAGGCTACGACGATATCAAAATATGTTCCTTTAACAAGGGTATCATATTTCTTAGATAAGGAAGTGTCACAGAGGATAAGAAGTGGCTCGTTAGTCGCTGCTTTACTATGAAGATCAATATCCATAATAGAGATGGGAACGTGTGGCTTTGCAGTTGTGTAACCTAATGTCACATTTTTATAGGAAATAGCAAAAGAGCAAGAAAACGTCTGGCGTTGATATGCTTCAGTGGCATAGGTACAAGAGTTATATAATGAATCAAGTTGACGAAGACATATCATCTTTTGTCTAATAATTGGTTTCGATTGTTTGTAATCCAAATTATTTTTACTAATTTGGAAATCATCAATAGTAAGAGAGCCACTACTAGCCTTCCAAAAAAATTGACGTCCCTTAAGCTCAGATGAGACACCAGTTAAATGCTTAAAATTAGATATGTCAGCAGTAGCCTCATAAATACTATTTATTTTAAAAGAAGGGGAATATAACAAATAATGATTTTTGACTAAATATTTATAATATATATGAGCGGATTGGATAATTGTATTTCTAACCCATTCTTCAAAATTTTGTTTTTTATCCATAAATCCTCCCTTTAGTAAAAATGTATAAAAAAGTGGATGGATTTATAGGTCCCCATCCAGGACGGCGCGCTTCCGGATATATTAACGGCTCCGGTAGACGGCTAGGATATTTCCTAGTGACATTACTATAACATACTTATATTAATATTCAAATATTTTTAAATAAAATATTTAGAAATATAAATTAGATTATATAGGTATAAAAAAATGGATGGGTTTTAAGGTCACCATCCAGGACGAGACACTCCCGGATATTAACGGCTCCGGTAGACGGCTAGGAGAACTCCTAGTGACATTACTATAGCATACTTATCTATATATAGAAATAGTTAAATATAAATAATAATAATACTAATAATAATGAGATATGAGTTTATAGACCTATCTATCTAATAATAAAAAGTAATAACAATAGGGAAAGAAATAAAAGAAAAGGCTAGGTGAATATATAAATTCACTTAGCCTCTAGATAGATCTATAAACGCTAGGAGATAGCGTTATGTAGATAAAATTAAGTGTTAGGATTCGGCGTTCCAGTCAATAACAAATTGAGCTTCGGTAACGATGATATTATATAAACCAGCAGTCTCATTCCACTCTTTTGATTCGTAAGTCGCAAAATCAAAACCTAAGACAACTAAAACGGAATCATGATTGAGATATCCTTCAGAAATATTAATAGCACCGTCAGAAGAATTATTAGAGAGAGGGAGATCAGTTGACCAAGAAATGTTATCGGTAAGGTGGATAGCGGAAGCCCACTGATTAGTTGTATTAGAGCAAGAAACTTGGAAACTGAAGCCTTCTCCTTTAGCAACTCTATAAGTTTTGCTACCGCCATCAGAGGCACCATTTGTAGTGTCGATAGTAAAGTAGTAATCATTACTACTGGTATAAGAGCCACATGCACCTTGGGTCATATTAACAAATGCCGCGGTGCTATCTTCACTAACCCAGTGATAGAATTGTGGAGTTAATCCAGTAGTGAATCCATTTTGAGAAGCATTTGTGTTTTTAATAGCAATCGTAAGTTCGCAGAAATTAGAAGGGTCA
>JAJQAM010000049.1 GCA_021203805.1 Coprobacillus sp. | reverse complement strand
ATGACGGAAGCGGCAATCTTACATGGTATCAGGATCTTTCAGAGGCCCTGGGAAACGCGGGGGAAGGTTCGACGATAATTCTTTACCAAGACGTCGAGGGTGGCGTCACCGTGTCCGCGGGCTGCGGTGTGACGCTGGATCTCAACGGTCATGAAATAAAAGGCGGTGTCACGGCCGAAGCGAAAAACGGTTCGGCAACGACGCTGACGATATGCGACACCCTCGGCGGAGGGAGTGTCACGGGCACGGTCTCCGGAGGCGCCGACGGCGACGGGAGCACGGTGAAAATTCAGGGAGGCACCTATTACGGGGATGTTCCCGCCCTCGCGGACAGCGAAAACGGCTGCTACGCCGTGTACCGCGGACTCGCGGAAGACGGAGTGACTCCGATATACGATGTCTGTCCCGAGAGCGATATAACGGGTTACGCAAGTTTCTATGTCGGAACAGAGGAGGGCGTCAGAACATATTACACATCGTTCGAGGACGCCGTGGCGGCCGCGGGAGAGACGGGCACCGTTGTTCTCGCGTGCGACGCCGTGATAGGGACCGCAGACGACCCGTACGAACTTTCCGCGGGGAATCTTAAGGTCGATTTGAACGGTTTTTCGCTCGAGGCGTACATGACGGTTGAAGCGGGGAGCGCGGAGTCGGGTGATTTTGTTCCCGGCGCGACCCTTGAAATAACAGACTCGTCCGAAGGCGCGGGCAGCCTTTCCGGGGTCATCACAGTTAAAGGCGATTCAAACGACACGGAAGCCACGGGAGGTCAAGATCAGTCGAACTCGTTTGATGGTACCCTCACGGTGGTGTCTTCCGCTGTGACGGACGGGCTCACCGTGGACACGACGGAGCTTTCGCCTTCTGCAAGTGGACATCTTGAATACACGTTCTCCCTCGTCACGGCGGCTGACGGGAGCACGCACTACGGACTTGTCGCCGGGCACGAACATGCGTTCGACATCGCCGAGGCGTTCATGGACTCCGACGGCGTGATAAAAGTGAGAATAAGGTGCAGTTGCGGAGCGTATTACACGTCTTCCACCGAAGCGGAAGGCAACGCGGCGGCCGATGAGAGCCAGGCGGATGTGTTCTGTGTTTCCGGCAACTACACTGCCGTGGAAAACGATGACGGCACGATATCGTACGTCCTTGCCGAAGGCTCAGATGTCACGTTGACCGATAAGAACGGTGAAGCCGTTTCGGCGGGGGAGGGGAGCAATCTCACAGTCACATACAGCCCGAGCGACCTGACCCTCACGATGACGCCCTCCGTGAAAATAGAGTGGACCGAAAACGGCGAGAAGGTCACGTATTATCTGGACGAAGAGACCGTCGAAGCGCTCGGAAGCATAATAAACGGCGCGAACCCGGATTCCGGAACGGGCGTTACGGTCACACTTTTGGGCGACACATACGTGGAAAGTCTTGAAATTTCCGGGAAAGACGTCACGATAGATCTCAACGGTCACGAACTTTCCGGCGGGAGCATCACGTTAAGTTCTTCGTCGGAAGGAGAGCAGGGAAGCGGAACCGCGATGTCCGCGTCGCTTGAAATCACGGACTCCAGCGCGTCCTCCGACGAGGGCGCGGAGAGTGTGGGAGAAGGAAAGGTGAGCGGTGTGGAGATCACGCTCGACTCGGAAAGCTCGCTCGTTCTTTCCGGCGGCACGTACGACGGGGACGTCTCCGTGACGTCGGAGGACGGAAGTCTTTCCGACATAAAAGACTGCGTCAAAACGTCGACGTGCGACGAAGACGCGACATACTGCATGGTCGACAACGGGGACGGGACATTCACCGTCACGACGACGGACATCGCGGAAAAGGACGCCGCGGTCAAAGTCGTGATCGGGGAGAGCGGTAACACACGGGAAATTTACTTCGGTTCGATCAAAGCCGCGCTTGACTACATTGAAAGTCATGCCGTTTCCGACGCGGAGATAGTCCTCATAAAGGACTGCGGGAGCGAAAATGTACTTGAAATTTCCTCGTCCGTCACGATAGACCTCGCGGGAAACACGCTCACGGCCGACATAACCGTGGAAAATGCCGGTTCTCTCACCGTCAAGGATTCCTCCGCGGAAGACGAAGGTGACGGCACGGGCCTTCTGGACGGAAACATTTCCGGCGACGGGGACATTTCGGTCGAATCCGGAAGCTTCACCGAGAACGTCGGACAATACGTCGCGAGCGGCGACGGGAAGGTTCTTCTCGCGACGGCGGACGACGACGGGAACATGATTTACACCGTAACGTGCGAGAGTTCCGTCGCTGGACTTGTCGACGAGGGTGGGATTCAGGCGAAGATAACATACACCGCGGGAAACGGGGACGAAGCAGAGACGGAGGTCATCGTATACTACGAAAGCGTGGAGGACGCCGCAACCGCTCTTAAGGACGGCGACACGCTGACGATTCTCACGGACATAGAAAACCCCGTGGAAATCACGGTGGCGGACGGCATGAAAATCACAATAGACCTCGGCGGAAACACGCTCACGGCCGACATTAAAGTGGAAGACGGCGGCTCGCTCATCGTGAAAGATTCTTCCGCGGAAAGCGGGAGTGAAGGCAACGGACTTTTGGAAGGAAGCATTTCCGGCGACGGGGACATTTCGATTGAGTCCGGAAGCTTCACCGAGGACGTAGGACGCTACGTGGCGGGTGCCGGGAGAGTTCTTCTCGCGACGGCGGACGAAGAGGGAAAGATAATCTACACCGTCACGGACGAGAGTTCCGTCAAAGCCTCCGTTGAAGGCGATAGCGGAGACGTTCAAGCGAAAATAACCTATACCGTTGAAAACGGGGACGGCGAAGTGGCGACCGTCACCGTATACTACGAGAGCGTTGAGGACGCCATAGCCTCTCTCAAGGACGGAGACACGCTCACGCTTCTTGCGGACGTGGAAGCGGAAGAAGGCGAGAGCCCTGTTTTGACTTTTGAATACGCGGACGAAGACGGAAACGTCATCGGCGTCACGCTCGACCTAAACGGGCACGGCGTCTCGGGCGGTATATCCGTGGGCGACGGCGTGAACCTCACAATCACGGATTCCGGGGACGAGGGCGGACACGTTTCCGGCGAAGTCGAAAGCGCGGAAGGCGGAAACCTCACGATTGAAGGCGGAATATACGACTACGACATAACGGAGTACGTTTCCGACGGCAGCTACGTATACGCCGCGTCGACGGAAGAAGGATATTCGTTCGAGGTGACGGGAAGTTGCCCCGCCGAGAGCGAAGAGATGTCCGTGGCCGCTACCGTGACGTTCACGGACGAAAACGGGGAAAGAGTCACCGTGTACTTCGAGGATCTGCAAGGCGCCGTGAACTACGCGTCCGACATATCTTCCGGAGACGGCGCGCGGGGTGACGTCGTCGTGACTCTCGCGGACGACTACGAGAGCACGAATGCCGAGGGAAAAGACACCATATCGGTAAGCGGCGGAAACTTCACTATAGACCTCGGGGATAACACTTTGGACGCCGACGTCGAGATTGAAGGCGGCGCGTCGGTGGAGATCACGGGAGACACCGGTTCCGAGGTCACCGGAGACGTCACCGCGGACGGCGCGAGCCTTGAAATATCCGGAGACACCGTTTATTCGGGCAGCATGTCCGAGGCAAACGACGGAAAGATAGAGGTTTCCGGCGGCACGTTCTCTTCCGATGTCTCGAAGTGGACGACAGAAGGATACGACGCCGTTTATTCCTCGGGGGACGGCACTTATTCCGTGAAGGACGGCGACACGGTGAAAGACGAGGCGGTCGCCTCCGTCACCGTCACGACGACGGTTGACGGTGAAAAAGCGGAGACGACGACTTACTACGACAGCTTCGAGGAGGCGCTGAAAGCGCTTTACGAAGCGATGGAAGGTGCCGAGGGGGACACGGAGTTCACGCTCACGCTCTGGGACGACGTCGACACGGCCGAAATGTCGGAAGACTCGGAGCTTTTCGACGCCGACGGCGCGCTCATATTTGAGGGTACTTTCACCTTCGACCTCAACGGGAACAGTTTCACGGGCGACGTAGCCGTGGCGGACGGCGCCGAGGTGGATATGGACCTTTCCGGCGGGACATACACCGGAAACGTCGTCGTGGGCGAAGATGAAGCCGCGGTGGGCGCGACGTTCAATGTCACGGACTCCTCCGCGGAATACGACGAGGAAGGCAGCATGACGAAGGCCGGCACCGGACTTTTCGACGGCACCATAACCGACAACAACAATGATGGAAACAGCATAACCGTGGACGGCGGCACGTTCACGAGCGACGTCGGCGATTATGTGGGCGACGAATACGAAACGGTGATCGGAAAAGACGGGGAAACTTACGTCATCGTACCCAAGACCGACGTCGACGACTTCTCGGAAGCGTACGTCACCGTTACGACCGGCAGCGAAACCGTTGTTACGTATTATGAGAGCGTCGAGGACGCCATAAACGCCGCGGCTTTAAGCGGCGGCACAGTGACTCTCACGGGGGACGCCGCCGTCGAAAATCTGATAATTTCCTCCTCCGTGACGATAGATCTCAACGGCTATGACCTCACGGTGGGCATAGTCATAGACGCGGACGCCGGCGGGGAACTTACAATAACGGACAGCGAAGGCACGGGCGAGCTTTCCGGCACCATAACGGTCGTCGGTTCCCAAAGTTGCTCGGCGGATGAGAACGGGAACGCAGTCAACCCCTACGGGGACGTGCTCGTCATGAATGGCGGCGCGGCTCCCGGAGCGGACCTCACGATAG
>JAJQAM010000054.1 GCA_021203805.1 Coprobacillus sp. | reverse complement strand
AAAATCCGTCGGGTGTTGAGCCCGTGCCGGTTCAAGTCCGGCTTTGAGCACCACTCGGAAAAATAAAAAAAGCGACTTAGTTGTCGCTCTTTTTTATTTTATTCAACTGGCTTAATAAAGAAGTTACCGTATACCTGCTCTAGCGGTATCGCGCTTACAAAGACATTAGGATCAACTTTTCTTGCGACATCGGCGACCTGTTTTATTTCGTTAGCGGACACAATCATATAGATAACTTTCCTTGAGCTTCCTGAGTAGGCTCCCTTACCTTCTAGGACTGTCGCTCCATGAGGGAAATAGGCTAGAAGAACATCAGAAAGATAATCACTAGATGAAATAAGCTCAATCTGAACTTTCTTATTACGGGTGTTAATCGCGTCAATTATCATAGAGGACACTATGATTTCGGTAATGGAGAAGAGAATACTAAAAATAGCAGTGGGATAATCACTAGGATTACCCGCAAAAAGTATAATCGCATATAAAGTAATGATAATTCCGTTAATTAAAATCATATACTGACCAACGGAGGTCGATCTTCTAAGCGAGAAGTAATAAGTAATAACATCCATGCCCCCGCATGAGAAATTGCCCTTAAAGGCAATCGCCGCGCTGGTGCCTATGCATAGGCCCGCAAAAAGAGTTCTCGTTAGCATGGAGCCTGAAATGACATCGGCTTCCTGAATAGGCTGACTAAAACCGACTTGAGGAAAGAGAGAAATAAAGACGGAAGTTAAGACGACATTAATAATCGTGTAGACGGTAAATTTTTTACCCACGCATATAAAGCCAAAAATAAGGATTGGAATATTAATAGCAAAGTAGAGAATAGACTGAAGGGTATAAGTATCAACACTTGCTCCGCATAGCCTTACAATCTGAATGATATTTTGAGAGAGACCGCTGACACCGCCGGTGACTAGAGTCATCTCCCCGCTTCCTTCAGCGGGAGTTACAAAACAGGTAAAAGCAAAAGCAAAGAGAAAAGCGGCCACTACCGAGAGGATAAAAGTCCAAGCGTTAGAGAGGCTTTTTCTAAGAAAAAGATGATCATACATATAATCATTCATTTTCTTCTTGATTTTTTCTGTTTTTTTCATAAAATTATCAGCGTTAATTTCCCTTAAGCGTTTAATATGTTATCACTAAAAAATTAAGAAATGAAATTATTCTTGATAAAGATAGTAATTTATTATATAAATACTATTTGAAATAAAACCTAGTGAATGGTAAAATATCAAAACTGAGTGAAAAGGAAGAGTAAATAGTAGCGATGAAAGCAATCGGAAACTTCTTCAGAAGAATCGGTAGATGGATTAGAGATACGGCGTGGATTCAGCCTCTTTTAATTGTCGCGGCGATCTTCATCGTGGTCTTCTCTATTCCTTATATCACGGTGTGGGTAAGATCATGGTATAACGGCGACGCTTCAGTGTCCTATTATCAAAAATACGCGCTCTCACTTGATGATTGTGAAGACGGAAAATCCGAAGTTGATGATCTCTTCCAGTATCTTGATGACCAAAGTAAGAATAAAGCCACGGATGAGCAGAAAAATAAATATGGAGATAAGTTCTTTCTCTCCTTTGTTCAGGAAGGCTGCTCCGACTGCGAGTCTAACTACTACGGCTTTAACTATCTCCAGACTAACTGGAATAAATCGGGCTATGAAATAACTGACGGCGGATCCTTTAAGATTTATACCGTCTTTATCGATGAGTACGATGATGATGATAAATATAATCTCTTCTCTAAGTATGTCTATAATAGTTGGGACACTATCTTTGAAATAACCGCTGGGACATATCAGGAGTCATATTACTATATGATTAATTCTGATTCGATGGAGTCATCCCTTGAGACAATGCTTGACGCGGATAGCTTTACCACTCCTACGACCTTCCTTATCGACTTTACAAAAGACGCTCCATTCTATACGAATGAATATGGAATTAGCGAAGTCTTCTTCGACTATGAAGGTACCACAGTGGGAGGAGGAGATACCACTACCCCTCAGGCTAAAGCCACTACGCTAAGAGACTGCTGGAATCACGAAGGTGACTTCGGTAAAGAAAATTACGATAAGAGCTAATAAAAGAAAATAAACCATCGTTATGATGGTTTTTTCTTATATAATAAAACTAATGAAATACTTTTACTGGAATAGCTTTAAAAGCGAAATAAGCGCGATTACTACGACTAGAGAGGTCGGTAATATGGCCTATCAGATTGGTGAGGACCACGAAGGGGTAAGTAAGGCAAGAGAGATTGTGGCCTTAGACCTAGGAGTTGACACAGGCCACATGATCTTTACCCATCAGACCCATAGCGACGTCATAAAAGAGGTAACAAGTGCTGACCAAGGAAGAGGAAAAGACTCCTTTTTAAGCGGCATAGAAGCAGACGCTTTATATACCACGGAAAGAGGGCTTGCCCTAGGCTGCTTCCATGCGGACTGCGTGCCGATTTTTGTTTATATCCCTTCTATTCCACTCGTAGGAATAATTCACGCGGGATATCAAGGAACCCTTAAGCATATTGCCTATAAGAGCATTATGCATCTAAAAGAAAAATATAAGGTAAATGGAGAAGATATCTTTTGTCACCTAGGGCCCGCGCGTCAGTTCTACTCTTTTAGAGTTAAAAAGGAAGATAAAGAGCATATCTTTGAAGCGGGATGCGAGAAAGCTTATAGGTATGATAAAGACGAAGGATTCTTTGACGCGCCTTTCTCGAATGTTAATGATCTCGTAAACGCCGGCGTCCCATATAAAAATATCGACTCCTGCGAAGTCGATACCTGCGATGATAATAACTGCTACTCGGCGATTTTAGAAGAAAAGAAAAACGGACGTATGTCCTCAATTATCATGCTTAACTAGTTTAGCTAGGCCTATTAAGACGGGCTCAGGAACAAGACTAGAGACATCCACACCATTAAGATACATATCAACAATCGTTGATGAATTAATAAATGAATCGTTACCGCTAGACATGAGAAACACCATGTCTATTTCTTTATCGATGAAGTTATTAGCGCTATTAAGTTGGAATTCATATTCAAAATCAGAGACAGCGCGTAGCCCTCTAATTAAATGAGTAGCCCCTACTTTTTTAGCGTATTCAATAGAGAGACCGTCTGTTGAATCCACTTCAACATTAGGGAGATCTTTAACTGACTCTTTAATCATATTAACGCGCTCCTCCACATTAAAACGCGGCGTTTTTGTGGGGTTATTGGCCACTAATACGATAACTTTATCAAAAAGAGAGAGGGACCTATAAAGAATTTTTAGATGCCCATTAGTAATAGGATCAAAGCTACCTGGATAAACTGCTACTTTCATACTTTTACCTTAAAATACGTGAGATTAATAAAGCCAAAATTCTTTCTCTTAAATATCTCAAAGGAGGGGAAGTCATCTTCACTTAAAGCTTTATTAGACTCGCTCACTATTATAGCATCCTTATTAAGTAAATGATATTCATAAAGCTTAGAGAGATCTTGGCTATATCTTTCTTCTTCATAAGGAGGATCGAGATAAATATAGTCAAGGACTATATTATCTTCGCTTAGCTTTTTAAGAGCGTCTATGCACTCCATTTCAAGTAAAGTCACGTTCTCAATTTCTAAACTACTTATGTTATCTCTTATGCACTTAGCGGCATTACTATTATTATCAATTAGATATACCTTTGCCGCTCCGCGTGAGGCGGCCTCTAGGCCCATGGCGCCGCTTCCGGCGTACATATCAAGAAAGACTTTGCCGTTTATATTTCCAAGCGAAGAAAAAACCGCTTCCCTTACTTTATCTTTAGTGGGCCTTATCTCACTAGAAGAGGGAAATTCAATACGACGGTGGCGGTATTTTCCGCTAATTATTCTTAATGTTTCTTTTGGCATAGGTTTGTTTTTAAGGGGGAAATAACCTCTTCGTTAATTTTATCTAGTTCGTTTTGATAGCCCCGGTAATATAAAAGATAATTCTTAACTAATGGATGGGAATATAGAGCGTTTTTAGATGACTGAAGGGCTTTTTGAGCCTCTTTAACTCTATAGTCATTTTCGCTATATTCATTTATAAGCCTATTATACTCATCTAAATCTTCTTTCATCTTCTCGGAGAGGGCTTTTACTTCGCTTGACTCATTCATGAGGGTTTCACTATCGATAAGAGAAAGATAGGCTTCACTACTTTTAAGGTCATTTTTAATTTTTTCTAAGATGTTACAAAGTTCTAAGTCCACGCTTAAATTATACCACTTTTAAGCTTTTAATGATAAAATAAGAGGGCATGAAATATAACATTATTAAAGACACAAACCCTAGACTTAGAAAAGTGAGTGAGCCCGTCTCTCTTCCTTTAAGTAAGGAAGATGAAGAGACTATTGAGTTCATGCTTACTTATATCATAAAAAGCACGGACGAGCAGTATGCTGCTAAGCATAATATTAGAGCTGGAGTAGGCCTAGCGGCCCCTCAGCTTGGAATCCTAAAGAGAATGTTTATCGTCTATATCCCGGGTCAAGAAAACGGTGATATTATCTATCAGCTTGTTAATCCAGAGATTATAGAGGAGTCAGATAAGCTTATTGCTATTGAAGCGGGAGAGGGCTGCCTCAGCGTCGATAAACCTCATCCCGGTCTTGCCCATAGACACTACTCCATCAAGATGAAAGCCTATGACTACCACACTAAAGAGGATGTTGTCATCGAGGCAAGTGGGTATGAAGCGATTGTGCTTCAACATGAATTTGACCATCTTAATGGTGTCCTTTTCTACGATAGGATAGATCCAATTAATCCCGATAAGAAAAAAGACGGAGAAGTCTTAATTTAACCTTAGTTAAAAAGTATTTAGTTTTAATAAAAAATTGCTATAATAATTAAGTAATCTCTTCTTAAGTAAATAATTTAATTTAATATATATATTTTTTAGGAGACATATTTATTTTTATGGCGAAAAGTGCATCCACACCAATCTCTATTTATGCGCTCGGAGGTCTTGGAGAAGTCGGTAAAAACATGTACTGTCTTGAGACAAATGAGTCAATTTTAATCATAGATTCAGGGGTAAGATTTCCGGGAACTGACTATCCAGGAGTGGACTATATCATTCCTGATTTTTCGCATCTAAAAAATAATCGAAATAAAATAAAAGCCCTTCTTATTACCCATGGACATGAAGACCATATCGGCTCTATTCCCTTTTTAGTCCAGTCGGTTAAGATACCGGTTATATACGCTCCCCGCTTAGCCGCGGCCATGATTAGGCAGAAACTCGAAGACTTTAAGGTCTCAACTCAGGTCAATATCGTTGAATATGATGATAACACTATCTTAGATATAGATGCTTTCCATGTCTCTTTCTTTAGAGTGACTCACTCAATCCCAGATGCCTTTGGAATATGTATTGATACAAGTGAGGGCAGAATTGTAACAACCGGCGACTTTAAAGTGGACCTCACTCCAATTGGAAAAGACATAGACCTCACTAAGATGGCAAGACTCGGAAGCGAAGGCGTGGACCTCGTCTTAAGCGACTCCACAAACGCGGAAAGCGAAGGCTACACTCCCTCTGAAAAGAACGTTCTCTCTTCTATTCAAGACATCTTTGATAACGCTACCGGAAGATTAATTGTCGCCACTTTTGCGTCTAATATTTCCCGTATTCAGCAGATAGTTTCAGTGGCGAATGACAGGAATAAAAAAGTCTGCATTTTAGGAAGAAGCATGGAAAATGCTGTGCAAATCTCCCGTCAATTTGGCTATATTCATATTAAAGATGACTGCCTTATTCAGCCGGAAGAGCTTAAGCAGTATAAGCCATACGAAACAGTATTACTCTGCACGGGAAGTCAGGGCGAGAGTATGTCCGCGCTCTCAAGAATCGCTAACGGAGAGAATAAAGATATCAAAATAATTCCTGGTGATACGGTTATATTCTCTAGCTCCGCTATCCCGGGAAATGGAGTGCTTATTGATAAAGTTGTTAACTCTCTAACAAGAAGCGGAGCCACTGTGATCACTAACTCTATTCTTAGTGACATCCACTCCTCAGGTCACCCAGGAAAGCAGGAATTAAGACTTGTCTTAAAGCTTCTTAAACCTAAATTCTTTATGCCGGTACATGGCGAGTATAGAATGCTTAAGATTCACGCCGAGCTAGCGGCTACGCTTGGAATACCCCTTGAGAATACCTTTGTCTGTGATAACGGAGATGTCCTTGAGCTTAAAAACCATAAAATCACTAGAGGATATAGCGTAGAGCACGGAAATACCTATATTGACGGCTCTGATATTAACGGCCTAGCGGAAACCGTAATTAACGATAGAAAAGTCCTAACCGAAGAGGGTATGCTCTCTATTGCAATAGGAATAGATCCAAAAACTAATGAGCTTATTGTGCCTCCTGTTTTAAGCTCTAAAGGGCTAATGTTCTCCACTAAAACTAGAGATATGGAGGAGTGCCGCGCCCTTGTAGAAACTAAGGTCAGAGAGCTATTAAAGAGAAAAACAACCTTCTCAGAGCTTAAGTCTGAGATTAAATATGTCGCAAGTGAATATATTTATAGGAAGACTCATAGGTCCCCTATGATAATTCCTATTATCATGAGTAAAAACGATGCCTGATATAATCCTAGCGACAAACTCACCAAGAAGAAGAGAACTTTTTAAAGAAATCTGCTCTTCTTTTTTAGTGGAGGGAGAAGAGATAGATGAAAGCTGGGCTAAAAGCCTATTGCCACTTGAATGCGTCAGAGAGCTTGCAAGCGAAAAAGCAAGCGCCGCTTTTACTAAGCATCCCGCTAATCTTATTATTGCCTGTGACACTATTGTGGTACTTGAAGGCGAAATAATAGGAAAACCGCTTGACCACGATGACGCCGTAAGAATACTTAAAAAAGAATCCGGAAAAACCCATGAAGTTATCACAGCGTACTGCTTTCAATATGAGGGCAAAAAATTTATAAATGAGTGCCATTCTCACGTTAAATTTAATAAACTAAGCGATGAATTAATCGAGAATTACCTAGAAAAATACGCCCCATACGATAAAGCGGGCGCCTACGGAATACAGGATAGCACAAAAGAATACCCAATTATTGAAGAGTTTTCGGGCTCTTTTACTAATATTATGGGATTCCCGCTTGCGGAAATAAAAAAAGATCTAACTGAGTTTTGCGGGGAATTAGATATAAATACTGACTTTTTACACTAATTCGCCTTGTATATAGGGATAGAGAAGTTTAGCGACTTCTTTTACATCTCTATCCATCGTAATTGTAAGTTTATGCTTTTCAAGAGTTGTACTAGTCACTCCAAGGACTGAGAGAAGCGATTTATCAAAAACGCGGAAATCCACGAGCTCGACAATGAGCTTCTTACCGCTAAAAGCGATCGAGGCAATATTAGTGGGTCCGCCTAAAGCTTCAACAAAATTAAGAGTGTAATCTTCTTCGCTTAAAGGGACATTACTCTCTTTTTTTCTATGCCTAGAGATACCAAAGACAACGGCAATCGCCGCAATGAGAACTATGACAGCAGCGCCAACAAATATATACCAATAATTAGAAAATACTTCAGTAATCTCCATCGCTAGATCCCTTTATTAGTAAATTACCTAAATGAGAAGCAACGTTATATGTTGGGGTGCGTAGTAATCTCACTTTCTTATTAGAAAATTTTACTTTAACTCCCACAATACTCACTGGGTCCGTATGAAAGCTATCAAAGGTAAACTCAGCGTCGCTCTCTCCTTCAAAATATAATGTAATCTCTTTATCACTACTTATAACAAGCGGGCTCCCTAAATTAGAATAATGATAATTATTCATTGGAGCGATCTCGCTTAATGTGAGAGAGCATAGCTCTGGGTCAATAAGAGGACCACCGTTAGAGCGGTTAAAGCCGGATGAGCCGCTACTAGAGGCAATACAAAGGCCGCTACCGCGGTAGCTTTCAAGGAGCTCATCGTCAATATAGACATTAGTCTCTATGGTGCGGTATCTACTAAATACCCTGACGTCATTAACTGCGTAAAATGAAGCGCCCCCATTATCTAAAGCGACCTCTAAATCAATTAAAGGAAGTTTCATTAAAAGAAGAGACTCGCTTTGAAGATCTCTAATAAGGGTATCGACGTGCTCATAGTCATAGTCGTAGTAGGAGCAAACTCCTCCAAGTCCTATTCCTAATAAATAGACTTTATTTAGCCTTTTTAGGTTATCTTGAACGCACCTAAAAAAGGTCCCATCTCCACCCATATAAATGACGATTTCTGGGTCTTTATCATCGATATCAAATCCCGCTTCGAGAAAGCGGGTGATGATATCTTTTTTCCTTGTATCTTCGCTTTCTAGGCTGGCTTCAAAAAAGGAAACTTTCATGCTTTTAATTATATTATGAGAAGAAAGAGAAATAAAGGCGGAACCCTTTATCTGCCCCGTGGGGTTGAATTTTATGTATTAGTGGAGTAAGATAAGCGTATGCCTAGGGCGAATGAAATCGAAACAAGAACATTTATAAGCGAGCAAAATTATATTAATATAACCGCTTCTTTTTTAAGAGCGGACTCTCATCTAGAGTTCTTTGATGTCGCTAATTATTATATTGATGATGCCTCTTTTACCCTTGAGAGTAATAAATGCTATTTGCGTATTAGAAACGAGAAAAATACTCTTGAGCTAACATTAAAGAAATATATCAGTGATAGCGAGTGCGTAGAAATAAGCGACAATATAAGCGAGACTGATTTTTCTTTAATTACGGAGTCTCATATCTTACCAGCGGGAGAAGTAAGTGACGCGCTTAGTGAAATGGGACTAAATAAGCTTACCTTTATCAAAGTGGGAGAAATGCAGACTAAAAGACTTGAGCTAGAAAGGGAGGACTATAAAATTATTCTCGACTCTAATAAATATAATGAGAAAAGCGATTATAACCTTGAAGTGGAAGCGATAGATAAAGAGCTAGCGAGCACTACTCTAGAAAGACTAGCGGAAGAATATCACTTTAAAATAAGTAAAAACTATAAATCAAAATATCAAAGAGCGGTTCACTCCTGACCGCTTTTTTTCTCGTCTTCAAGTAGCTCATTAAATAGACACGCGTCGCAGTCATCGCACTCCTCGCATAGTCCCTTCTGGCACTCCCAGATCGCTACTTTTTTCGCCCTGTCGAGAAAAGCGGTGATCTCTTCAGGGTTATAGCCAACCTGAAATTTGGTGTCATCGACGATAATTGGTCTTTTAAGACAGGATGGATTTTCTTTGATAAAAGCAATGAGCTCTTTTATGGACATAGAGTCAATATCTATATTATTTTCTTTTATTACCCTACTTCTTTTGGAAATGATGTCATCAGTCCCATTTTCGGTCAATGAGAGGATCTCAGTTAGCTCCTTTTCGGAGAGAACACTTTTAAAGATATTTTTCTCTTCAAAGGGGATATCTTGCTGCTTTAGCCATTCCTTCACCTTACGGCAGGAGGAACATGATGGAGTGGTGTAAATTTTAATCATGGCTATATTATAATCTTTCTTATTAAATTTATTTAATAAAATGCTCAATTTTTTTATTTACCTACAATATATAAGGGGATAAAAAAAGAAAAAAATTTAAATATTTTGACACTGTCTAAAAAATTTTATTTAATTATTTTTTTCTCTTTTATTTTTATATAACATAGTAAGCACTAACATTGGTTAGAGGTATTATATCACGGAAAAGTGACCTTTAACTATACGGGGGTATAGTCAAATGCTACAAGTCAGAAAAAGAGACGGTTCGATCGTCGACTTTGATTTAACGAAAATTGAAAATGCCATGCGCAAAGCGTTTATCGCGGAGCATAAGGTATATACTGACGAGGTTATTACGACCCTCGCTTTAAAAGTGACCTCTGACTTTAATAAAAAGGTAAAAAATGATTTAATCGATGTCGAGTCCATCCAGGACTCAGTCGAAAATGTCCTCCTAGAGACTGGATATGTTGACGTGTGTAAATCATATATGGTTTATAGAAGACAGCATGAATCATTACGCGATATGAGATCAAGTGATCTCGACTATAAGAAGACAGTTGATAACTATTTAAAGAATAATGACTGGAGAGTCAAAGAAAACTCCACAGTGACATATTCCGTTGGCGGTCTTATTTTATCCAACTCCGGCGCTATTACCGCTAACTACTGGCTCAGTGAGGTCTATGACCCTGAGATTGCTAATGCTCATAAAAACTGTGATTTCCATCTCCACGACCTCTCTATGCTTACCGGCTACTGCGCGGGATGGAGTCTCCGTCAGCTTTTAGTGGAAGGTCTAGGGGGAATTGAGGGAAAGATAACCTCTTGCCCCGCTAAGCACCTCTCAACTCTATGTAACCAAATGGTTAACTTCCTTGGTATTATGCAAAATGAGTGGGCGGGAGCTCAGGCTTTCTCTTCTTTTGATACTTATCTCGCTCCCTTTGTTAAAGTGGATAATCTCTCTTATGACGAAGTTAAGCAGTGCATTCAGTCCTTTGTTTACGGAGTAAACACTCCATCAAGATGGGGAACACAGGCCCCATTTACTAATATCACCCTCGACTGGGTTGTTCCAAATGATATGGCGGAGCTTCCTGCCATTGTCGGCGGTAAGGAAATGGACTTTAAGTATAAAGACTGCAAAAAAGAGATGGCCATGATTAATAAAGCCTTTATTGAAATCATGATTGAAGGCGATAGCGACGGAAGGGGATTCCAGTATCCTATTCCAACCTATTCCATTACGAAAGACTTTGATTGGTCGGAAACTGAAAATAATAGACTACTCTTTGAAATGACCGCTAAATACGGCACTCCATACTTCTCTAACTATATCAACTCAGATATGGAGCCAAGCGATGTCAGAAGTATGTGCTGTAGGCTTAGGCTTGACCTCAGAGAGCTAAGAAGAAAGTCAGGCGGCTTCTTTGGAAGCGGAGAGTCCACCGGTAGTATCGGTGTGGTTACCCTTAATATGCCTCGTCTTGCCTATCTCTCTCTCGATGAGAAAGACTTCTATAGTAGACTTGAAAAACTCATGAATGTTGCGGCGAGATCTCTTAAGATTAAAAGAAATGTCATTACTAAGCTTCTTGATAATGGACTTTATCCATATACGAAAAAGTATCTCGGCTCTTTTGAAAACCACTTCTCTACGATTGGCCTAGTGGGAATGAATGAGTGCTGCCTTAACGCTAGATGGCTAAAATGCGACCTCTCCGACCCAAGAGGACAAAAGTTTACGAAAGAAGTTCTTAACTTCATGAGAAATAAGCTCTCTGATTATCAAGAGATGTATGGAGACCTTTATAACCTAGAGGCCACTCCCGCAGAGTCCACCGCTTATAGACTCGCTAAGCATGATAAGGAGAAATATCCTGGTATTATTACCGCAAGCGACGCTGATCATACGCCTTACTATACTAACTCCTCTCATCTTCCTGTCTCTTATACCGATGATGTCTTTGCGGCTCTTGATATTCAGGATGACCTCCAGACTCTATATACCAGCGGAACTGTCTTCCATGTATTCCTAGGGGAGAAGATGCCAGACTGGAAGTCATGTATGAGCCTTGTTAAAAAGATAGCGGAAAACTACCGCCTCCCATACTATACGATTTCTCCAACTTACTCAGTCTGTCATCACCACGGCTACCTCACTGGAGAGGTCTATGAGTGCCCAGTCTGTCATGAAAGAACTGAGGTTTACTCACGAATAACTGGTTATTATAGGCCTATTTCTAACTGGAACGCTGGTAAGAGCGAAGAGTTTAGAAATAGAAAAGAATACGTTATTGAAACAAGTGAGCTTAAACCTAGGGTTATGATTAAAAATGAAAAGCCCTCAACTTATGACGATATTATTGATGACGATAGAATAATTCTCTTTACCACGAAAACCTGCCCAAAGTGCATGATGGCGAAATCGATGCTCGAGGAAGAGGGAGTGGAGTACGAAAGTATAGATGCGGAGGAAAACGCTTACCTCACTAAATCCTATAACATTAAGAGCGCTCCCACACTTGTGGTAAAAGAAAACGGAATCACTTCCTTCTATAACAATCCAAGTGATATCCGTAAATATCTCGATGAGAGAAAACTAAATATTAATTAGTAGCCGCGAAGATTTACGTCTTCGACGTACTTAGATAAGATAAGAGCAAATTCTCTTATCTTTTTTCCTTCAACCTCGTGGTATCCTCCGATAACGCAGTTAGGGGAGTCAACATACTTTTGAAAATAGAAATGCTTTGCGCCTTTAACTAGCTCTCCAATAGCGTCCATATCTGTAAGGGAGTGAAATTCCTCGATGGTGGTCATACGAAACTCGTAGTCAATATCAGAGCCAATAAGAAGAGAAATGCTCTTCTTAATAGGAGCTAGGTCTATTTTAGAAAGCCCTATAGTTTGGGCGTATTTTTCGGGAGAATTTTTTATATCCATTGCGACATAGTCCACTAGGTGATTATCAAGAAGCTCTTTCAAAACCGAAGGATTAGTGCCGTTACTGTCGAGTTTTACGAGATAGCCAAGCTCTTTTACCTCTTTTATAAACGGAATAAGATCCTTATCAAGAGTGGGCTCCCCGCCTGTAATTACTACAGCGTCAAGTTTCCCAGTTCTCGCTTTTAAAAAGTCAAAGATTTCCTCGTGAGAAAGAGAGGGAAGGGCGGGCCCAGGGAGGACGAGATCTTTATTGTGACAGAACGGGCATATAAAATTACACCCCTGAGTAAAAAGGACGCAGGATAGCTTATCTGGATAATCCACTAGGGATAGTTTTATCAATGAAACGATATTCATAAGAGTATAATAAACTCCTATTTAACTAGTTGCAAAAGCAAAGTTTATAACATAAACTTAATATACGCGAGGCGCTTATGAAAAGAATACTAACTGGAGTAAAACCGACGGGGACATTAACGCTTGGAAACTACATTGGTGTCCTTAAAAATTTAAAGCATCTAGAGAAGGAAGGCGAGATGTTTATTTTCATTGCGGACCTTCACGCTTTAACGCTTCCAATTGAAAGTGAAGTCTTATCAAAAAACAGCATTGATATCACCTGTTTCTATCTTGCCGCGGGACTTGATCCCACTAAGAGTCATATCTTCCTCCAGTCTGACGTTCATGAGCACGCTGAACTAGCGATAATTCTTCAAAACTACCTCTATATGGGCGAGCTTTCTAGGATGACTCAGTTTAAAGACCAGTCAAAAAAGCTAAAAGATAACGCCATTGGACTAGGTATTTTTACTTATCCTGTCCTTATGGCAAGCGATATTCTTCTCTATGACGTAGACACTGTCCCTGTTGGAGAGGACCAGGTGCAACACGTTGAGCTATGTAGAGACGTTGCTAACCGCTTCAACAAGAGATATGGGGATACCTTTATAGTGCCTAAAGCTCAGGTTAATGAAGTGGGAAAAAGAATTATGTCATTATCTGACCCTACGAAAAAGATGAGTAAGAGTGACCCTAAGGGAGATATCTTCCTTCTTGACGACGAGAAGACAATCCGTAAAAAGATTATGAGCGCGGTTACTGACCTAGGAAGCGAAATAAAATACGATGTTGAAAATAAACCGGGAGTTTCTAATCTTCTTACCATTTATGCCGCGCTATCGGATATAAGCATAGAGGAAGCAGAGGAGCATTTTAAAGGAAAGGGATACGGAGACTTTAAAAAGGAAGTTAGTGACGTGGTCATTAGCGAGCTAATTCCTTTCCAAGAGAGATATAAAAAAGCACTAGAAAGTAAAGAATATGAAACCGCTCTTAAAGAGGGGGCTAAGGAAGCGAGAAAAGTCGCAAGTAAGACCCTAGAGCGGGTCAAAAATAAAATTGGACTTATAAACCTTAATGACTAATAAAAAATATTTAATTGTCATAGATATGGACTCGACGCTACTAACGGACGAGAAAACTATATCTTCGGCAAGCGTTAAATACTTAAAATCCCTTCAAGATGAAGGGCATATTGTTATGCTTGCAAGCGGTCGTCCTAAAAGATCCCTTATCTATTACTATGATCAAATAGGCCTTAATTCCCCACTTATTTGTTATAATGGAGCCTACTGTTTCCATCCAAGCGATGAGAATTTTAAGGTCACTCACTTTACTTTCCCTAAGGAAATAATTAAGGAAATATATACAGACTGCTCTGACGCTATAAGTAACGTCATGTGCGAGACTGACGATAAAATATGGCTTGGGGAGCCAGATGAAGAGCTCTCCCGCTTCTTTTGGCATGACGGGCTTAAAATAAACTATGGAGATATTAGAGAAACCCTAGATGAAGACCCTTGGACTATGATTATGAAGGACACCGATAGCGCTAGACCCGATGAAAGAATCGATGAAGCCGTTAAGAAACATAAAGGCTACGCGGTAAGATACTGGTTTAAAGCTGAGTATAGCGAGATCTACTTTAAGAAAATATCAAAAGCCGCGTGTATTAAAAGGAGTGCTCACTACTACCATATTCCACGAAAGAATGTTATCTGTATTGGTGACTCCTTTAACGATTTAGAGATGATAAAATACGCAGGGATAGGAGTGACCATGATTAACGGCGTGGATAAACTAAAAAAAGCCGCTGATATAGTGACCGAATACGATAACAATAACGACGGAGTTATGCGGGTTTTGAAGAGTATTTTAGAAAAATAACACGTATTTTTGCGTTTTTTTATTCAAAATCAAGATTTAAACGAGAGATAACAGCGTCAAAGAAATTTGAGCCTTTTTCTTTAGCGTTAACTCGGTCAGTAGAGACTACGCCAACATAGAATTTAATCTTAGGCTCGGTGCCGCTAGGACGGACCGCAAGGGAAGTTCTATCATCAAACTTATAGATAAGAACATCGCTCTTTTCAATATCGATTGGAGTGACTTTATCCCCTTCATATTTCTTGCTCACTAGATAGTCCTCTAGGGCCACTACTTTCGCTCCATTAATCTCAGTAAGGGGCTCGCTTCTTAGGGCATTAAGAATATCTTTCATCTTCTGACTACCACTTGCTCCTTTAAACTCAATTGACTTAACTAAATCAAGGTGATAGCCAAACTCTTCAGAGATGCGGTCATAGTTTTGTCCTAAGGTTCTTCCGTGGAGCTTATTAAAGAGAGCAAGCTCTGCGTAAAGGAGCGCGGCTTGAAGTCCGTCTTTATCCCTAGCAATTGGAGAAATAAGGCATCCATAGGACTCTTCAAAGCCGAAGATATAGGTAGGGCCGTTATGAGCCTCATCCTCCGCTATCTGATTACCGATATATTTAAATCCGGTAAGGAAATTCTTATAGGCAACGCCGTAGTGAGAGGCAAGTTCCTCTCCAAGAGGGGTGGAAACAATCGTCGAATACATGGCTGGATGCTCCGGCATTGTCCCTAGAGCAATTCTTTCACTGCAGATATAGTCAAAGAGCATTGAAGCGGAGTCGTTTCCAGTAAAGAGCTTATAATCACCACCACTACTAGAGTGATAGGCAAGACCCACTCTATCGCCATCTGGATCAGTGGCAATAATAATATCGGCCCCTACTTTATAGGCAAGCTCTATGGCTTTTGTAAACGAGCGGGGATCTTCAGGGTTAGGGCACTCCGTAGCAGAGAAATCTGGATCGATGGTGCATTGCTCCTCAACTGGATAAACCTCATATCCACAGTCTTTAAAGATTCTCATTAAATTAACATAGCTAGTGCCGTGGTTAGGGGTAAAGACAATCTTAAAGTTAGATTTATCTAGTTCAGGATGGATTTGAATCTTTTCAACTTCCTTAATATAGACATCATCCACTTCACTGCCTAAGGTAATAGTTTCTCCTTTAACTTCCTCTGGAGTGTATTCAACGTCAAGTTCATTAGGAAGAGAGGCTATTATTTCCACTAATCTACTAATCTTAGAGGGCACAAGCTGGCAGCCCGTATCATCATAGACTTTAAAGCCGTTATATTCCTTAGGGTTATGAGAGGCGGTAATCATAATACCGCCGCAGGCGTGTATAAAGCGGACGGCAAAAGAAAGCTCAGGAGTGGGCCTTAGGGAATCAAAGATATAGGCTTTTATTCCAAAATCATTAAGGACCTCGGCGCTTAAAAGGGTAAACTCTCTTGACATATGCCTATTATCATGAGAGATAACTACGCCTCTTTCCCTCGCGTCAGGATACTTTTCAAGAAGATACATGCTAAAGCCAACTGCGGCTTTACGGATAGTAAAATTATTAAGTCTATTAGTGCCGGGGCCGAGAACTCCTCTCATTCCGGCAGTGCCAAATTCAACGTCTTTAAAAAAAGCATCATCGATCTCCTCTTTACTCATAGACGATAAAACACGTTTTGTGGATTCATCCACTTTAGGAGAATTAAGCCATCGATTATAGCTCTCGGTGATGTCCATAGTTTCTTTCGCTCACTAGTTATTATTATAAATTTTTTAAGGGTTAACTAAAAGTTAATTAGAAGAATTTTCATCAAGTTTTTCTAATATCCTAATATAATCTTCATCCATTGGAGCGGTAAAGGTCTTGCCTTTAAGATATTTAAGAGTATCAGGTGGCTCCACAAAAGTAAGTTCATAGGCCTCAAGAAATTGGGAGTGAAGATGATATTCATCTTTAAAAATTTTATTGAGATCAAAGTCCCCATATTTAGAGTCCCCAATAACGGGATGAGAGATATAGGCCATATGGACTCTAATCTGGTGAGTCCTACCGGTTAATAACGTTATATCAAGAAGGGTATAGCTACCATGATAAGAGATTGGCTCGTAGCGGGTAGAGGCTTTCTTTCCTCCCGCTTCAAGAGAGGAGACTTTTACTGTGTTAGTTTTGCTGTCCTTTAAAAGGGGAACATTTACTAGGCCGCCTTCATCGACAATCCCTTTAACGAGAGCATAATACTTCTTTTTGAGAGCGGATTTATCTTTCATCATGAGAAGTAGAGCCTGTAAAGCAAGGATATTTTTTCCAAAGACCACAAGACCAGATGTATTTCTATCAAGCCTATGAGCGGGCCCTGGTCTTAAAGTGGGGCTCGTCTCGGGATCATATTCTCCCTTAAAACACAAATATTCAAGAACCATATCGGTAAGACTCTTCTCCATAGATTTATCGTCCACTACTAAGATGCCCTTTGGTTTATTAATGATGAGGATATTATCGTCCTCATATATAATCCAGGGTTTTATATATTCATTAGGGGTAATAGTCTCGCTTTTTAAAAAGGAGAGAAAGGCGTCTTCACTAATATAGATAGAGACGATATCTCCCGCGCGCAGCACTACCTCTTTTTTTGCTCTTTTTCCATTAACTTTGATGTCTTCCTTACGGAACGTTTTATAGATGAAACTAAGAGGAGCGTTCACTAAAAGTTTACGGATATACTTCTCTAAAGTTTGGCCTTCTTCTTTACTATTTATAGTGAATTCGCGCATATTCATATTTTATATGAAATATTTAGTAAATTATATATAATTTGGTATAATACCTAGTTAGTGGAGGAATACCCAAGAGGCTGAAGGGGCGGGCTTGGAAAGCTCGTAGGCATGTCACAGTGCGCGAGGGTTCGAACCCCTCTTCCTCCGCCACGCAAAAAAGTTGACAATAATACTGATTGAGTATATCCTAGCACCATCATTTAAACGAATGCTTAGCATTAAAGTAGGAACTAGCATGAAAATAACAAGAAAAAGAATTACTAAATTATTCATATTAGGGCTTTTTTCTTGTGCAAGTTGGACCCCAAATAAGTTAAATTCTTTAGTAGATAGTGCTTCTTGTGATAATGTTGAGATGGTTATAAAGCAAGAACATATCGATAGTTTTCTTAAAGACTCCTACTATGTAGAGAGCGAACAAGAAATTTGCGATTTCTTTGGAAATGAATTTAAACTATATGAATTATGTCCACAGGGCTATGCGATTTATGCAATAAAAGATGAGGCTTCAGCCTTCATAGAAGGTTCATATGCATCTAATTCTCCTTTTTATGGAAATGATGGTGAAATTTATTATTTAGGTTTAGGGGAATACTACGTTAAAGACGAAAACAATTGCTTTGTTGATATTATAACAAATGAAAAAATCAGTATAGATACTGACTCACTAAATGGTTGTGATATCGAATTTAGGAATGATGTTTTTTACAAATCAGTTGAGATAGAAGACGATTCAAATTTTACCTCCACATTTTCTTTTCAGATGGTAGATGATGTTGGAGATGGTGGAGGAGGAACTCCTAAGGCAGAACCCACAACAACTTATCAAGGATTTACATGTATAAAAGATTATGAATATTTTAAAAATCTAACACAGTTCCCATATAATGAATTAGGAACTTGTGGCATAACCGCTTTAGGTATAATAATTGGATATATGGATGAATATATAGATTCAGATTACATAACTTCAGAAAATGAATACTTGTATAAAAGCGGTAATGGAACAACAGACGAACTTGGAGACCTTTTATTTAGTTATGGAAACACACTTTTTGGACTTGGAAATAAAGAAAAAGGATATCCAATGACTGCAGTTGAAATTAATTCTACTATGAATGAATATCTAAAAGAAGAAACAACAAAAGATCTGTATAAACATACAAAAAATAACTATGGAATTTTATTTGTTAACACACATAATGGAACAAGAAAAATGATGGATAAGGGAATTCCTGTAATTTTAAGCATGACCTCATATTATTGTAATTATAAAGGGGAGGTGAATACTGAAAGAAAGAATCATACTGTTGTGGCATATGGCTATAATGAGAGCGATGATACTTTTTTGGTCCATCTCGGTTGGGATAATGGATACACAACAGCAGCAGAGATAATCGTTTCAGACGCAAATATTTATAGTTACACGGCATTTTATTATGAAAGTTAAAAAAATGAATAAGTTAGTATTGCTAGGATGTTTACCACTTATGGTGGTCTGTTTAAGTAGCTGCTGGCAAGGTTATCACCAGCATATAAATGAACAAGGGGTGTGGGAAGCAAGCGATATTTATTTTGAACAAGCGGATTTGTTAATCAATAATATAAAGCTTGTTATAAGTGAGAAGACTGGATTACAATACGGACATTATAGCAGTTGGATTTCATCGATATTTAATTATTCTATTTGGTTAAATGACGTACCAGTTGGACAGGATGAATCTGAAGCCTTTGTCTATAACTTCATACCGGATACTGATATCTATTGGAACGATGGAACATATCAATATGAACTTGAAACCACATTGGAAATAAATCAGTCCCTAGATGAAATTAATATGATTTTTTCTATTGGCGATTATAGTGTATACAGTGTCACTCATAATCCAAATGATAGTCTTATTGAGTCAAAGGAAATAACACTTGTGAGGACGGCATGGGAAAATGAATAAGAAGATTGCTAAATATTTTGTTATTGTCGCATCCTGCGCTTCTTTATTAGCTGTTAGTGCGTGTGATAATAATCCTTGGGGCTCTAATAATCCCGCTAGAGGTTTTATAAAAGAAGGGACTTGGGAAATAGATGATTTAAATTATGGAGATCAGAGTATATCTACTTTAAGACTAGAAGTAACAAAGTGGGATGAGGATACACCAAATGGAGATATAAAAGGCATTACAAAAGGCAAAGTATTCTATGCTGTGGATTTATATGCTAATAATGAATCGGTGTATGATTCCTTACAGATAGATGACATTTCATATAATGGAAGCAGAGATGCATGGAGATTTGTCTTTAATTATAATGAAGAAGAATATCGTTTAACTGGATATTTTAAATATGTCGTTCCCCGCAAATTTGTTGGTTTTTTTGAAATGACAAGAGAAGACGAAAACACACTTATTTATCGACCATATGGAACTATTGATATAAAATTAAAGAAAATATAGTTCTATGAAAAAAGCTATTTTAATTTATTATTCATATTCTGGAAATACTAAATATATCGCCTCTAAAGTAGCTGCTAGTTTAGGCTTAGACTCTTTTGAGATAACTCCCCTTAAGGAATATACAAAAGATGTTAATGGTCTTATTAATCAAATGAGAAATAATCAGAAAGATAAACCCTGCACCGATATTAAGTGGTGCCCCGTTAATTTTGATAATTATGACGTTGTGATAATTGGCACTCCGGTGTGGTGGTATACTATTCCTCCCGTTACAAGAACATTCCTTAAGGAATACGATCTAACCGGGAAATTAATTATTCCGCTTATCACTAGTGGAAGTGAGCCTGGGGAATCCCTAGAAGAGATTAAAAAGCTATGCGTAGGCTCACCGGTAAAGGGAGAAGGCCTATTCCAGTTTGATATGAAAAAAGGAATGATTAGTAAAGAGGAAGATATCGAGGGCTGGATAGAAAGCGTTAAAGAAATCTTAGCAGAATAAAAAAAATAAGGCTTAGGCCTTATTTATTTTGCTTTATTGGTGACCAGTACGGGATTCGAACCCGTGTATGTCACCGTGAAAGGGTGATGAGTTAAGCCGCTTCTCCAACTGGCCAAGAGTGGCGCCTACTGAGGGACTCGAACCCACGACCGATCGGTTAACAGCCGATTGCTCTGCCGACTGAGCTAAGTAGGCATCCTGACTAAAGCAATAAAGATATTAGCAAAATTAGGGCTAAAGTGCAAGAGTATTAACTAACCTTAGATTTAATTAAAGCTTTCACATCTTTAATGGTTTTAATCGCTAATATTTCTTCGTTTGAGAACTCAACATTGAGCTCCGTTTCAATTTCCATCATGACTTCGACTAGGTCAAGAGAATCAAGACCTAAATCGCTAAGTACACTTGAATCAGTAATAGTAGAGACGTCGATTCTTTTTGATAGAATTGAAGTTAAAATTTCATCAATATTCATAGTCTAATCCTCATTATACTTGTATTTATTTTACATATTTTAACTAGTAAATATCAATAGTTATAAAGATAACTCTTTATAAGATAAAAAAAGACTAAACAGCGAGGAGAACTATTTAGCCTTTTATAACTATTACCCACCAGGAGAAAACGATGTGAGTAGATGGTAAATTAGTGTGGTGGGTAAATAGATATCAATATTGATAGCTACTTA
>JAJQAM010000051.1 GCA_021203805.1 Coprobacillus sp. | reverse complement strand
ACCTATATATTTAACCTTATTGACACTCCAGGGCATGTCGACTTTTCTTATGAAGTAAGTAGGTCGCTTGCGGCATGTGAGGGCGCGCTTCTCGTCGTGGACGCCACCCAAGGCGTTGAAGCCCAAACGCTCGCTAACGTCTATCTCGCTATCGATAATAATCTCGAGATTATTCCCGTTATTAATAAGATTGATCTTCCTAGCGCTGACGTTGAGATGTGTAAGAAAGAAATTGAAGAGAGAGTGGGAATTGACTGCACTAACGCCCTCGAGGTAAGCGCGAAAACCGGGCAAAATGTCCACCAGCTTCTCGAAGCGATTGTAAAATATGTGCCCGCGCCAAGTGGAGACGAGTCTCGTCCCCTTCAGGCCCTTATCTTTGATAGCTATTATGACTCCTATCGAGGCGCGGTCATTCTTATAAGAGTAAAAGAGGGATGCGTTCACGTTGGAGACGAGATCTATTTAATGGGCTCAAAAAAGACGTATAAGGTCACAGAGCTAGGGATCCGGACCCCTGATGAAGAGAAAGTAGACGCGCTTTACGCTGGAGAAGTCGGCTATTTATGCGCGCAGATTAAAGACGTCAAAGAGGTTAGACCGGGCGAGACAGTAACCCTCGTAAATGAGCCTGCCTCTGAGCCCCTTCCTGGCTATAAACCCCTTACTCCGATGGTCTACTGCGGCCTCTACCCCGTGGACTCACAAAACTATAACGCCCTAAAGGATGCTCTTGAAAAGCTCTCCCTTAATGATGCTTCCCTGACCTTTTCTCCCGAGACCTCGAAAGCCCTAGGCTTTGGCTTTAGATGCGGCTTTCTCGGCCTTCTTCATATGGATATTATTCAGGAAAGACTAGAAAGAGAATATAACCTAGATTTAATACTAACCGCGCCAAGCGTGATCTATAAAGTCTTACTAACTAATGGGGAAACCCTTGATCTTGATAACCCTTCTAATCTTCCCGATATGAGTAGCGTGAGAGAGATAGAAGAGCCATACGTTAAAGCCTCCATTATGACCCCTGAGGAATATATAGGCCCTATTATGGAGCTATGTCACGAGAGAAGAGGCATCTTTCTTGATAATCAGTATTTTGATAAAACGAGAAGTATCCTTATCTATGAGCTTCCTCTTTCAGAAATTATTTATAATTTCTTTGATAAACTTAAAAGCTATACGAAAGGATACGCTTCTCTTGACTATGAGTTCTCCTCTTATAAGAAGGGAGATCTCGTTAAAGTGGACATCCTTCTTAACGGAGTAAGCGTGGACGCTTTATCGATGATTACCTATAGACCAGAGGCCTATCGAAGAGGACTTGCGGTTATTCAAAAGATTAAAGAAGTAATTCCGCGTCACCAGTTTCTTATTCCCGTTCAGGCCGCGATTGGGGGTAAGATTATCGCCAGAGTGGATATTAAGCCCGTCCGAAAAGACGTTCTCGCAAAATGCTACGGAGGGGATATCACCCGTAAAAAGAAGCTTCTTGAAAAGCAAAAAGAAGGAAAGAAGCGCATGAAGAAAATTGGAGCGGTGGATGTTCCTCAAGAAGCCTTTATGTCGATTCTTTCCATCGATGATGACGATAATAAATGATTTTTACTTATATCTATATAATGACTAACTAGTAGTTTTTTAGTATTTTCTTGATAGCGAGATTATAACTAGTTATAATACCCTTAAGGAAATAGCTATGGCAGATAATCACGGACCTAATTTTACAGACGCGGAATACGCAACAAGAAGCGAAGTCTCTAATAGGCTTAAACTCGGCTATATTGACGGCGTATGGAGCCAGATACTTGCGTATCGAAATGATTTTTCGCATCTCATCTCTCTTCGCCTTGTTGATAACACCGCTTTTAGCTTTTGCTACGCTCCGGGAATTGAAGAAAAAATCGATCATATCGATAATTTAGCGGCCCGCTTTGAAGAGAGAGTGGCCTCCCTTGCCCTTGAAGACGACTACGCTAGCTACCAAGAGATTAGTCATGTCGACTGCCTTAAAGAGATCGTAAACGCTGAGCACTTAATCGCTAGTGAGACCGATTTATATAAGATTGCTGAGGACGTTTCCCTTGCCCCGAAAGAGGCCTCTAGCCTTAGAAACCTCTCTAACTATATGTCCGCTCTTAAGTTTATTGAGACCTATCCTTTTGAAGAGGTAGATGAAGATCTTCTCTCCCTAATTTATTCTAAGCTTACGGGAAACGATAATCTCACCTCCTTTTATAGGGAAACCGATGAAGTTAATAAAACCTTAATTGGAAAAACCTATGACTCCGCGCCGAGTGAATATATTGATAGGATGATGTACGGTCTATTTACTTTTCTAAATAGCAGCGACCTACATCCCCTTGTTAAAACCTTAATTATTAGCTTTTATATCTGCTACGTTAAGCCCTTCCCCTCTTTAAATACCGAGGTTTCCACTCTTCTTATGAAAAGCGAGCTTATAAAAGAATATGGACCCGAGATGGCCTATGTCCCTATTGAGAAGTTTTTTAGCGCTACCACTGATCAAGTAAAGAAGATGTCAATCGAGGTTCAAACCACTAAAGACATTACCTACTACGTTTATATCGCTATGCCTTTCCTTGAGAAAGCCTTTACTCAAGCCATAGATAGAACTTCATCCTATAGAAGCGTTGAGATAAGAAGAGACTTTTATCAAGCGGATGAGACTACTTCTAAAAGTGAGAAAGTCTCCCTCTTTGATAATGAAGAAGAAAAGATTGAGACTCCAGTAGTGGAGACCCCAGTTATAGAGACCCCTGTAATCGAAACTCCAGTTATAGAAACTCCAGTAATCGAGACCCCTATTGTGGAGACCCCTATTGTGGACACTCCTGTAGTGGAAGAGAGTTATACCGCTCCCACAGAGACAGTCGTGGCTCCTAAAGTAGAGCCCGCTCCAAGCGCTGAGCCTATCCCTGAGACGGTAGTGGAAGAAAATGAACAAACCATCACCTTATTTGATGAAGAAATAGAAGAAGAAGTCACTTCTAGTGACGTAAAAGTGGACCTCGTGCCCCCAGAAATTAAGCCGGTTCCAAAAGTGGAGGCGGTAAGGCCCGCTCCTGAAGAGAAAAAAGAAGAAAAGAAAGTTGAGCCTGAAATAGCTCCTGAGCCTAAAGTAGAGCCCTCTCCAATTGTGGAGCAGTCCCCTGCTCCAAGGGAAGAGAGAGTGGGCTATAGCCCCGCTCATGAAGAGATTGCCTCTTATCTCCCGCCAGTTCTTGACGAGAGAGAAGCCCAAAGACTAGAGGAGCATCTTTTAGAGCTTGATCCTTCGATGCATAAAGGAGAAGCGGCTTTCTACGCTCGCCACTGCACCCTTGGAAAGAAATATACTATTTCTCAGTGTAAGAAATATCTTGGCTGCGCCTATGAAACCGCAAGGAAGACTATGGAAGGGCTTACCGAGCTAGGCTACTATAAGAGAGAAATGGTAAAAAATAAGAGCGTTTACACTCCAGTTGATAGGAAGAAATAAAGATGTCGAGTACGGTTATTATCTTAATTGCCGTGATTGTCGCGGCCGCGGTTATCGCCGTTGTGGCTTATATCATTTACCGCGCGGTTAACCCTCGTCTTAAAGACGATGGGAAACCATCTGATGAAGAGATTGCAGAGGAAGAGCTAAATAGAGTGCTCTCCCCAGTCGAAGATGAAGAAACAATTCTCGCCATGAGCGAGTATGATAAAAAACTCCAAGAAGAAGAAAATGGCGTCTCAAGCGAAGAGCAAAAAGAAAGTAAAGAAGAACAATAAAGTTACGGCTTTATATATTCATATCCCCTTTTGTAATAAGATATGTTTTTACTGTGACTTCCCGAAAGATATCTATGACTACACTCGGGCGACGGATTACCTTAGAGCTCTTAACCAGGAGTTTTCTTATAGAGTGCAGGTCCCCTTAGAGGATATTAAAACGATATATATAGGCGGCGGCACTCCGACAAGCCTCACTCCGCTTCAGCTTAAAAAGCTCTTTGAGATTATTAAAGCCTATGTCGTTATGGATAACGTTGAGGAGTTTACCGTCGAGGCTAACCCGGACTCACTAACCGAAGAAAAAGTTGATCTATTTAAAGAATACGGAGTTAATAGAGTGTCCCTAGGGGTCGAGTCCACTGATAATAATATTCTTAAAAGTATCAACCGCTCGCATACATATGGAGACGTCGTAAAAGCGGTCAATCTTCTTAAAAGAAAAGGAATTAAAAATATCTCGATGGACTTAATTCTTGATCTTCCCGATGTTAGCGAAGCGATGATTAGAAAAGATATCGCGAGTATTATTGCCTTTAGACCAAAAAATATTTCTGTTTATTCCCTTGAGGTTCATGAAAATACCGTCTTTGGAAAAAGAGGTGTGAAGGAAGTAGACCCCGATACCTCTTACGCTCACTATAAAATAGTGGATGAGCTTCTTTCTAAAGAGGGATATGTCCACTATGAAGTCTCTAACTGGGCTCAGCCCGGCTTTGAATCAAGGCATAATCTCGTCTACTGGAATAATGAGAAATATTACGGCTTTGGAGTGGGGGCCGCGGGATATATAAGAAATTTCCGCTACAAAAATACGAGCGATATAGCCCGCTACATGAATGGCAAATTCGAAGCGGAAAAAGAAAGACTATCAAAACATGACCGCATGGTTTATGAGGTTATGATGAGACTTAGAACGAGATATGGAATCGTTGATGAGGACTTTAAAGCGTTATACGGGTTCTCATTTATTGATCGCTATAAGGATAAACTTACCTCGTTTATTGATAACGGGTATCTAACGATTAAGGACGGAGTAGTAAGGCCCACATTCGATGGAATGATGGCCCTTAACTATATGCTCTTTAAAATCCTAGAGGAGGACATGTGAACTTTATTAGCCTTAAAAAAAGAGCAGTTATCTATTTGCTCGACTTTATCCTCGTTGGGGCAATTAGCTTTCTTGGACTAATCGCTCTCTATATTAACGGCCACTGGAGCCTAGCGGTCTACCTTCTTAGCGCTGCGGCCGTAGATATCGAGCTCATGTTTCTTTACGAGTTTCTTCTCGTCTATTTTACTAATGGCTACACTCTCTTCTCCTTTATCTGTAACGGGAGAGTGATGATGAGAGGGGATAAAGTAAGTATAAACGCTGCAATCCTAAGAGCCCTTTATGAGTGTATCATAGTCTTTCCAATTGTGAGCTTCTTTTTCCTTATTATAAAGCATAGCGATATGTCCGTTATCGACCGCTTATCAGAGACCTATTTTGTCGTAGCGAGATAGACCCCTATTTATCCCTATATATATAAATAAGAAGGGGAAAATAACCCTCTTTTTTTATCTTTAAAAACCCCTAAAAAACGTAGCACTCCTAAAATGCGCCTGCTAAAAAGATATATTTTTTATATATCTAAATATTATGAAATAATATTTAAAAATTTTTTAAATTTTTTAGCACTTTTTAGTTGACAGTGCTAATTTTTTATTCAATAATATTTGTAGCACTTAGATAGAGAGAGTGCTAAAAAAGGAGGATCATATGAAAGCGGATCGAAGCGATTTAATTCTTAAATGTATTGTTGAATACTTTATTAAAAACGCCGAACCCGTTGGGAGTAAAACTCTTCTTGAGGTTTATCACCTCCCCTATTCCTCAGCGACTATCCGTAACGATATGATGGAACTTGAAGAAAATGGCTATATCGAAAAAACTCACCAATCTAGCGGCCGTGTTCCATCCTCAAAAGGATATAAATACTACTGCGAACATCTCCGTAATGACAGTGTCGATGAGGATCTTAAAGAGTCCCTCTCCCTTATACTCGCTAATAAGAAGAAATCGATTGAGGAAACGATTGAAGCGAGCTGTGAGATACTCTCCCATATGACCTCCCTAGTTAGCGTAGTGCTTGGGAGTGAGGAAAAAGAAAGACTTGCCTCTATCTCCCTAGTTCAAATAAATGAGAGAACAGTGACTAGTGTCTTTGTAACCGATAAAGGCTATGTCGAAAATAAGACCTTTATCGTAAATGAAAACCTAAAGGCGGAGGAGCTAGTGGACTGCGTTAAGCTTATTAATGATAGGCTAGTAGGCACTCCAATTGATGAGCTTGTGGAAAAGATGGAGTCTCTTAAGCCGATTCTATCTGACTATATTACTGATCATGACGTTATCTATCAGGCCCTTCTTGAAACCTTTGTGAGATACGCCTCTGATAGAATGTCGCTATACGGAAGAGAAGAATTATTCAATAACCCCGAGTTTACAAGCGACGCTGATAAACTAACCAGAGTCTTAAAGCTTCTTAACGATTCCTCTTCCCTTAAGGAAGTGGATGAAGGAGAGGACCTTGAGGTTCATATCGGGGACATAAAAGATAACCCCGATCTCTCCGTTGTCAGCGCTAAGATTAAAATCGGAAAAGACGATTCAAATACGATTGCTCTCGTTGGCCCAACGAGAATGGACTATGATAAAGCCTTATCCGCTCTTAAATATATCGCGGACCAACTAAATGAATATTTCGTCGGTGATGAGAAAGATGAAAGTGAAACTAGGGAGGAAATAATGGGCGATGGACAAGCGTGATGAAGAAAGTAAAAAGGAAGAAGAAAAGTTAGAAGATAGTAATGGGGAGCCCACAATCGAAGAAGAGCTCACTGATAAGGAAAAGAAATCTCATAAAGAGAAAAAGCTCGAAGAAGAAATCGCGACCCTGAGACTTGAAAGAGATCACTGGAAAAACGAGTACTACCGAGCGTATGCGGACACACAAAACCTCAGGAAGACGCTTCAAAAAGATCACGAAGAAGCGATTAAATACCGAGCGGAAGGCTTCGTTGAAGGATTACTTCCAGTTCTAGATAGCTTCTATATGGTATTAAGCGCCACTCCCCCAAGTGAAGAGGTTAAAAACTACTGTGAGGGCTTCGCTTATATCTATAAAAATCTAGTGAGTGTCCTCGAGAGTGAAGGCGTTAGCGAGATTGCCCCTAAGATAGGCGATAAATTCGACCCTAACCTCATGATTGCGATTGAGTCGGAAGAAGATAGCGAGCCTAACATCGTTAAAAAAGTCTATTCAAGAGGCTATAGTCTCCACGGGAGAGTCATCCGTCCCGCTGGAGTCAAGGTAAGCGTCGTGCCAACTAAGGATGAAAAAGAAAATAAAGAAAGTAAAGAAACCACAATTACTAAATAAATAGGAGGAATATTATTATGGCAAAAGAAATCATTTTAGGTATCGATCTCGGTACCACTAACTCAGTAGTCAGCTACCTTCAAGCCGACGGCACGGTGAAAGTTATCCCTAACCCTGAAGGCACCATGACCACTCCAAGTGTCGTTGCTTTTAAAGCTAACGGCGAAGAAATCGTGGGTAACGCCGCAAAGCGTCAGGCGATTACTAACCCCGATACTGTTTCATCAATTAAGAGAAAAATGGGAACAGGCGAGAAAGTTCATATTAGCTGCACTAATAAGGACTATACCCCTCAGGAAATAAGCGCTAAAATTCTCGCCTATATGAAAAAATATGCCGAAGATAATCTCGGCCAGAAAGTCTCCAAAGCGGTTATTACTGTTCCGGCCTACTTTAACGACGCTCAGCGTCAGGCCACAAAAGACGCGGGTCAAATTGCCGGTCTAGACGTTGTCCGTATTATTAACGAGCCAACCGCTGCGGCACTCGCATACGGCCTAGACACGGGAAAGAGCGAGAAGATTCTCGTCTTCGATCTCGGCGGCGGAACATTTGATGTCTCTATCCTTGATATTGGAGATGGGACCTTTGAGGTCATCGCTACCTCTGGCGATAACCACCTCGGCGGTGACGACTGGGACGCCGTAGTTGGCGACTGGATTAAAGCCGAAATCAAAACTCAAACCGGCGTTGATATTACTGATAAAGGCGCCCTTCAAAGAATTAGAGAGGCCGCGGAGAAAGCGAAGATTGAGCTCTCAAGTATGCTAGAGACCACCATCTCTCTCCCCTTCATCTCAATTACCCAAGCGGGCCCAGTTAACTTTGAAACTAAGCTTACGAGAGCGAAATTTCAAGAGCTCACCCGTCATCTCCTTAAGAGATGCGAGGCCCCTGTAAAGCACGCCCTTATGGACGCGAAGATGACCGCTAGTGACCTTGACCAAATCCTACTCATTGGCGGCTCCATCCGTATGCCCGCGGTCCAAGACCTTGTCAGAGATCTTACCGGAAAGACTCCTAACCTCTCCGTTAACCCAGATGAGGCGGTCTCAATTGGCGCGGCTTATCAAGGCGGAGTGGTGTCTGGTGACGTTAAAGACGTTGTTCTCCTTGACGTTACCCCGTTAACTCTCGGCATTGAAACCCTTGGCGGTGTGATGACTCCTCTTATTAATAGAAACACAACCATTCCAACTACGAAGAGTCAGATCTTCTCCACCGCGGCGGATAATCAGCCCGCTGTCGATATCATGATCTATCAGGGCGAGCGTCCGATGGCTCATGATAATAAGCTTCTTGGTAATTTCTCCCTAACCGGGATTAAGCCCGCTCGAAGAGGAGAGCCAAGAATTGAGGTTACCTTCTCCATTGACGTAAACGGAATCGTGAACGTTAAAGCTAAAGACCTCGATACCCAGAAAGAGCAAGATATAACGATCTCCGGCTCTAACGGTCTCTCTAAAGAAGAGATTGATAGAATGGTCCGCGAGGCCGAGGAAAACGCGGAAGCGGATAATAAGAGAAGAGAAGAAACCGAGCTCCGAAATAGAGCGGAAGCCATTATCGCCGAGATTGATATGTCCATTCAGGAGCAAGGCGATAAGATGGACCCCACTCAAAAAGAGCAGTTACAACAAGCGCGCGACGAGTTTAAAACCGCGCTTGATAATAACGACTATGACACCCTTAAAACCAGAATCGATCAGCTTGAACAGATGATGGCTTCGATGCAGTATCAGGGGGCGGGAACGGATTCCACAGGTGGAGCTCAGGGCACTCCTGGGTCTAATCCTGATGACGTCGTCGACGCGGACTTTACAAGCGGCGATGGTAGTGAGGGAAATGCTTAGCTACTAGCTTGTATATTGTTTGCCTCTTAGGGGATACCGATCTATCCCCTTTTGGCATTATTAGGTATATTTTATGGCAGAAAAAAGAGATCTATATGAAGTCTTAGGAGTGAGTAAGAGCGCCACTAAGGACGAGATTAAATCGGCTTACCGAAGGCTCGCTAAAGTTTATCATCCAGATAACAAAGAGACGGGCGACGAGGAGAAGTTTAAAGAAGTCCAAGAGGCCTATGATATCCTCTATGACGATAATAAGAGAGCGACGTACGACCAGTTCGGCTTTGCCGCTTTTGACCAGGCCGGGGCGAACCCGAATAGTGGCGCTAACCCGTTTGGCGGTTTTGGAGGCGGCGGTTTCGGCGGCTTCTCTTCTGGCGAAAACGTTGATATTAATGATATCTTCTCAAGCTTTTTCGGAGGCGGCGGCGCTAGAAGACAGACGAGAACCGGACCGATTAAAGGAAACGATACATTCCTTCGCGTTAATATCGATTTTATGGACGCGGTCTACGGCAAAGACCTAACGCTTGACCTAACGGTAGAGGAAAAATGTAGCGCCTGCGGCGGAACGGGGGCAAAAACCCCAAGTGACGTTCACGTCTGCCCAAGCTGTAACGGCACTGGCTACGTCAGGACTCAGCGTAGGAGCGTGTTTGGCATGATGGAAAGCCAAGACGTTTGCCCAAGCTGCGGGGGAAGCGGGCACGTCGTCACGAGTAAATGTAGCGCCTGCGGCGGAAAAGGCTACACCAAAAATAGAATAGACCAAGTCCTTCATGTCCCAGTTGGTATATCAAGCGGTCAGCAGATTAAAATCAGCGGCAAGGGCGAGAGGGGAGCAAACGGAGGGCCTAACGGCGACCTCTACGTCGAGGTTAATATTAAAAAGCACCCCTACTTTTGGAGAGAAGGAAACGATATCCATCTTGAGATGCCGCTTGACTTTGTGGACGCCTGCCTAGGCACAACGCTTGAGGTCCCTACGGTGTACGGGGAGGTTAACCTCTCTGTTCCAAGCGGCACTCAGTCGGGCCAGATCCTTCGCCTTAAAGGGCAGGGAATAAAAGACCTTAGAAGTAAAAAGCCGGGCGACCAATATGTCCACTGCGTGGTGAAAACGCCTACAAGCCTAAATAAGAAGCAAAAGGACGCCCTAAGGCAGCTTAAAGAGGCCACGGGGGACGATACCTACGAAAAGTTCCGTAAGCAGTTTAAAAAATAAAAAGTAATTAAGACCCTTTTTAAGGGTCTTTCTTTTGCCTAATTATATATTTTAAAAAATAATTCACATTTTTTTGCACATTTTTCCACTTTTTCTCTAATACATATAATGTGAGATATTTCGTTTGTCAGGAGACGAGATTAGACTGCGGGTTTACTTCTCTTAAGATCATCTTAGCGCGCCTTAATCATAATAAGGACTTTCTCTTTTTACCGCGGAAAAGTGATGATCTCTATTCCTTTTATGATTTAAAGAAAAGTGGGGAGAAGTACGGCCTAATCCTCGAGGGGTATGAGTATAAAGAGAAAGAAGAGATCTATAACGCCCCAAGGGGCGATAAAATCCTTCAGCTTGATAGAGACGGGACAAGGCACGCGGTCATCTTAGTGAGGATTAAGCGTAGACGCTCGCTCATAATCGATCCAAGCTCGGGCAAAATGAGGGTTAAAACGGAGACGCTACTAAATGAGTGGAGCGGCCGGCTCCTCTTAGTAAGTAGCTACACTAAGTATGAGGGAGCGCTCCCCTCTTACCCGCTCATGAAAAAAAGAGGGATGACAAGCCTATTTCTCACTAAGCTTGTTTCCTCTCTCCTTCTCGTCCTTGGGCTTACTACCATTCAGTCTCTTCCCGCTTATATCCCGCTTTCGCTCCTTTTTGGATGCGCCTTAGTTGAGATTCTCTACCATTTCCTTGTTAATAAGGAGATGAAAGATATCGATAAGGCATTACTAGACAAACTATCCCGCCCGCTGAGCAGCGAAGAAGAGCTAGAGACCTACGAGAAATATAAAGGGGAGCTACTCACTCTCCCCGTTAATATCTCTTTTAGCGGCCTTCTCTGTCTCGCGCTTATCGCGCTCTTTATCTATAACTCCATTTATAACCTCATTATTATTGGAGCGCTCCTTCTCTTCCTTCTGGTTAAGGAAGTATTCCTCTCAAAATATCTCACCAAAAAAGAGAGTCAGATTGCCTCGCTTGAGCGCTCACTTGTAAGGGAAAAGGATTTAAGAGCGTTCCGCTCTAAATTCCTTAGCGCTCATAAAGAGAGCTACCGCTACGGAGCAGTTAGTAGTGTTTACCGCTATATCGAGCTCTTTACTATCCTTCTCTCTATAATCCTTTCAATGTATCTACAAGACATCTTATCTCTTACCTATGTTCTCCTCTTCTTTGCTCTCTCCTATTATCTTCTCGATAATCTTGAAAAGGTCTTCTCTATAAGAGAAGAAACTAGAAATTACCGCCTTTATAAGAGTAAATATAACACGATGATGAGCCGGCTATGTTAAATTTACTTTTATAAATTTAAATGCTAAAATAGGAGCGTGGAAATATGCTTTTCTTCTATTGATAGTGAGTATGACTCATACGCTGAGACCTTTAGGGAAATCCTCTCTAAAGTAGTAAATGACCTTAACCTAGAGTATGAGCCAATTGTCAGCGTAGACCTAGTGGATAACAAGGCCATTCACACTCTTAATAAAGAGTATCGAGGGGTGGATCGACCCACTGACGTTCTCTCCTTTGCCTATCTTGAAGCGCTTAGCGATAGTGAAAAGGCTAATTTAAAAGGACAAGACGTTGAGATTGGAGATCTAGTTATCTCGCTTGATAAGATGAAAGAGCAAGCCAAAGAATACGGCCATAGCGAGAAAAGAGAACTCAGTTTTCTCTTCTTACACGGCGTCCTTCATCTTCTTGGCTATGACCACCAAAACGAGAAAGAAGAGAAAGAAATGTTTTCTCTCCAAGATAAAATACTAGAGGAGCTAGATATAAAGCGATGAAAGAAGAAGAATTAATTAAGAAAGCCGTTGAGGCCATGGGCCTCTCTTATTCCCCTTACTCTAATTTTAAGGTAGGGGCAGCGCTAGAAACAAAAGATGGGTCGATTTATCAGGGGACGAATATCGAAAATGCGTCCTACCCGCTCTCTATGTGCGCGGAGCGTAACGCTTTATATAACGCTTACTGCCACGGCGTAACGAAAGAAGATATCGTCTGTCTATGCGTCGCTGCGGATACCGATGAGCCCGTCTCCCCGTGCGGAGCGTGCCGCCAGGTCATGAGCGAGCTTCTTAGTGAGTCGACTCCAATAATCCTTACTAGCGCTAAAGGCGATAAGAAAGTGACCACTATAAAAGAGCTTCTTCCCGATAGCTTTAAGGGAGAAGACATGAAGTAATGAAAAGCGGATTTGTTCTCGTCTACGGTCGTCCTAACGTTGGTAAATCCACGATTATTAACCATATCGTTGGGAAAAAAGTGAGTATTGTTACCCCTAAGCCGCAAACCACTCGAAATAATATAAAAGGCATCTATTGTGACGATGAATGCGAGATTACTTTTATTGACACCCCAGGCGTTCATAAACCGGTTCAGCTCCTTGGGGAAGTGATGAACGAGATGGTCTATTCTTCCTTTAGAGATGCAGACGCGATTCTCCTAATCGTTGATAGCTCGAAAGAATATGGACTTGGAGACGAGTTTATTCTTGAAAAGATTAAAGACATGAAATGCCCAATTATCATCGTCTTTAATAAGATTGATCTTGTTAGGGTTACTGAGATTAGCGCTCTTAAAGAGAAGTATAAAGAGCTCCTTCCAGAAGCAAAGCAAATAGAGTGCGTCGCGACAGAGGGCTTTAACCTTGATGAAATCGTCTCTTCGCTTAAAGAGGTTCTCCCCGAAGGACCAATGTATTACGGCGGAGAGTATTACACTGATAAAGACGAGATCTTCCAGATTAAAGAAATTATTAGAGAAAAAGCGATGCTCTATCTTGAGGAGGAGGTTCCTCACTGCATCGCCGTATATGTTAAGCATATCGACTGGGACGCCGCTCCAATTGAGATAAGAGCGTCTATAAGCGTCGAAAAAGAATCACAAAAAGGAATATTAATCGGAGACGGCGGGAAGATGATTAAAAAGATTGGAAGCGCGGCGAGAAAAGACATAGAGCGCCTCCTTCATAAACACGTTAATCTCTCCCTCATAGTCAAAGTGGATAAAGACTGGAGAGAAAATGCTTCCTCCCTTAAAAAGTTTGGCTACTCCGTAAAAGACTCATGAAATTAATTATTTTATCAACTGCTTTATATAAAGAAAAAGATGGAATAGTGCACGCTATTAGCGAGGAGGGGACTATTGATTTCACCGTAAAATCAATCGCCTCTAAAAGCGAAAAAAGCCCGCTTAATCTTCCTCTATCGGTGATCGACGCCACTTTTAGCGAAGGGAAAAACTATAAGTATCCGCTTCTTAAAGAATATGAACTAATCGATTCCCCATTAATTAGCGATTATTCCACCTCACTTTTAGTTACTATCTCCTTTTTAAGAGAGGTAACCACGAGGCTTCTTCCAGAGGACGAGCAGTTTGTCCTCTATTACCCTCTTCTTAGAATTATTGATCTTATTAAAGATTATCACTCTAACTATTACTATATTGACCTCGTCTATTTACTTGAGGCCCTTAAGTTTGCCGGCTACGAATTTAATATAAGTGAATGCGTCTACTGCGGTAACCGTAGCTCGATCTGTGATTTCTCTTTTGATGAAGGGGGATTTATATGTACGGACTGCGTAAGTAAAAAGGAAAGCGTTGAATTTAATAAAGACGAGATGCTTATTATTAGATATATCCTAAGAAGACTTGATGATATTGACTCTCTTATTAAAGAGGGCTCATTTGAAGAGGAGCCGATTCTTAAAATCCTTAATAGAGCGCTAGTCTTTACCAGTGATAACCTCGGAATTAATCTAAATTCTTTAAAAACTTTAAAATAATTATATAAATAACACTTATAATAGGTTGACATTATTATAAAAAAATGATATATTTTAAGTCTGCGTGAGAGGAAGTAGATATGGACGATTTTGATAAACTAGTAAATCATTTCATTACCTCGGGCTACTTTTATCAAGGAAGCGAGATATATGGGGGAATCTCTAATACTTGGGACTACGGCCCACTTGGAAGTGAAATTAAAAAGAATATAAAAGACATGTGGTGGAAGCGCTTTGTTCAGGAAAGCCCCACTAACGTCGGAATTGACGCGGCGATTTTAATGAATCCTAAAGTGTGGGAAGCAACCGGTCATGTTTCTACCTTTAACGATCCCTTAATTGACTGTAAAGCCTGTAAGATGCGTTATAAAGCGGACGATCTTATCTCCGCTCAGTTCCCAGAGGTCGATGCCGCGAAGATGAGTAATGACGAGCTTATGGATTTTATCCATAAGAATCACGTCAAATGCCCTAACTGCGGTAAAGAAGACTTCACGGATATCCGTCAGTTTAACATGATGTTTAAAACTCATATTGGAGTGACGGAAGACTCCCAAAGCGCGGTCTATCTTCGCCCAGAAACCGCTCAGGGCATGTTTGTGAACTTTAAAAACGTTTTAAGAACCACTAGGAGAAAGCTTCCAATTGGTATCTGTAACGTTGGTAAAGCTTTTAGAAACGAGATTACTCCCGGTCAACTTACCTTTAGAACAAGGGAATTTGACCAAATGGAGATGGAGTTTTTTACAAAACCAGGTGATGACCTTAAATGGTTTGACTACTGGAAAGGAAAATGCCTTGAATTCATTAAAGACCTTGGAATAAGTAGTGATAAGCTCCGCTATAGAGACCATGACCCTAAAGAGCTTGCCTTCTACTCTAAGGCCACCACTGATATTGAATACCTCTTCCCATGGGGATGGGGCGAAATCTGGGGAATCGCTGATCGAACTGATTATGACCTAAGGCGTCATATGAACTATAGCGGTGAATCCCTTGAATATCTTGATCCTGAGACTAATGAAAAGTATATCCCCTACTGCATTGAGCCTTCTGTGGGTCTCGACCGACTTGTCTTAATGACTTTATGCGACTCTTATAGCGAAGAAGAACTTCCTGAGGGAGACTCGAGAATCGTGATGCACCTACATCCAGCGGTTGCTCCCTATAAAGTCGCGGTTCTTCCCCTTTCTAAAAAGCTTGAAGATAAGGCCAAAGAAGTTTATACAGTTCTCTCTAAATATATGAGCGCGGTATATGACGATACTGGAAGCATTGGAAAAAGGTATCGAAGAGAGGACGCGATTGGCACTCCTTACTGCGTTACCGTCGATTTTGATTCGATCGAAGATAATACGGTAACAGTGCGTGATCGAGACACAATGAATCAAATTCGTCTCAACATTAACGAGTTAGTTGAGTATCTAAAAGTTAAGATATTCTTCTAATTTAGTAAATAACTAGTAGTTTTATAGTAGGTATATAGATATGGCAGAAACAGGCGGAAAATCTTATGATGAGAGCTTAGTTAATGATGTTTTAGCGCATGCTGATATCGTTAGCGTCATTTCTTCTTACCTTGATGTCCAGCAAAAAGGGAGAAACTACATGGCTTTATGCCCCTTTCATGATGACACAACGCCTTCTTTATCTATTTCAAAAGAGAAACAAATCTATAAATGCTTCGTTTGCGGCGAAGGGGGAAGCGCCATAACATTTGTTATGAAATATGAAAAGATTCCTTTTATGGACGCGGTCCGAAAAGTCGCTGAGCTCAGCGGATATTACGATGAAAGACTTGAAAGAAAGGCCGTCCATAAGCAGGTAGACGAAGAAAAAGAGGCCCTATATAAGTGCCTAGAAGATCTCACCTTATATTACCAGCTCGCTCTTAAGAGCGAGGAAGGCGTAGAAGCGAGTGAATACCTCGCTCGTAGAGGAATCGACGAAGAGATTATAAGTAAGTATAGAATCGGCTACGCCCCAATTGATGGAGCAAATACCTGCCACTTCCTTCAACAAAAAGGTCACTCCCTAAAAAGCATGGATGATCTCGGTATCTCCTCAATGCTTGGGGGTAATCCGGTCGATAAAAATAGGGGAAGAATTATCTTTCCAATCTGCGATAGAGACGGAAGAGTAGTCGGCTACTCCGCTAGATCCCTAGGTAAAAGCGAGGAAGCGAAGTATATAAATACTTCGGAAACCCCAGTTTTCCATAAATCAAGCCTTCTCTATAACTATCATAATGCTTATCAAAGCGCCCGCCTTGACGGCTACGTCTATCTCGTAGAGGGCTTCATGGACGCCATTGCTCTTGAAAAAGTGGGAATTAAATCCGTTGTCGCCCTTATGGGAACGGCCCTTACGAAAGAGCATATCGGTTTACTCCGCCAGCTAAAAAGCGAGGTCAGAGTGTGTCTTGATGGAGACCAGGCGGGTCTAGACGCCTCGCTTAAGATGTCAAGCGCTCTTAATAGGGCGGGAATTCCTTATAGAATTGTCTCTCGCGGAGGTGATCAACGCGACCTTGATGAAATACTCTCTCAGGACGGAAATGACGCTCTCCTCGCCGTTACCACTAATTTGAAGAGTAGACTCGACTTTGCCGTCGAATACTATGAGAGCACAAATACCCTTCAAACCGTAGAAGACCGCCGTAAACTCATCGAGTATTTTCTCCCCCTCATCGATGAGATAAATGACAGCATGGAAAAGGGAAGCTATATCGATAAGCTTTCTAAGATTACCGGTTTTACCGGTAAATCAATTACGGAAAGGGCTGAGGCTTATCATAAAGAGAAACATAGCGCCGCTCGTCCATCCGCTAATATGACTAATTATCTTACGGATGATAAAGATGTCCGCCGCCTCATCCTTACGGAAAAAGAATTTGCCTATCAGATGCTTCATAGTAAAGACGCAATTGATTTCTATAGTGAAAACAATATGCACTTCTATAAGAAGATCCATCGAGATATCGCTGAGTTCCTTGTGGATTATGCCTCTACTCATTCTGACGTAGATTATAACGGCATTATTAACTTCATCTATCTCTCTGACCAGCTTAGCGATGATGAGAAAGAAAAGCTTAAATCAGATATCGATAGTATCTACTACGATAAAGGGCATAATAATCATTGCACTAAAGAGCTTCTTAAAGATCTAAAAGCGACTATTGATAAAGAAATGGACTCTGTCCATACCCAAGACGTTCTCCGTCAGGCCATCATGGGGAAAAGTAGTGATGAAACCGCGAGAATTTATTCAGATTACCAAAGAAATAGAAAAATAGATAAAGACAAAAAGTAAAGGAGGAAAATTATGGCAAAAAAAGAAGAAGAGCTAACTGAAAGCGTTAGCGTGGAAGAGACAAGTGAAGTCGCTCCCGAAAAGAAAAAGAGAGGAAGACCCGCTAAGGTTGTGGTCGAGGGTGAAGCCGACGCTTCAAAAGGGGCCGCAACAAGCGCTTCCGCTAAAAAGAAAGCTAAGGAAATTACCATCTACGCCGAAGACGGTAGTATTCTCACTATCGATGAGCTAGAAGAGAAGGTAGTGGACAAAGCGAGAAAAAACGATAACAAGATTTTACAAAGTGAAATATACGACATCTTTAATAACTATGAACTCGATGATGACGTCATTGAGCAGATGATGGCATTCTTTGCCGAAGAGGGAATCGAGGTTCTCACTACGGACGCCGAAGATGACGAGGAAGAAGAGTCTCTTGATGAAATGGTCGAAGATGTCAATTTTAATGATAGCGGAGCTGATCTATTTGAAGACGATATGGATTTAGGCGATGATATTGACCTCGATAAAGAGGATGAGCTTGCCTATATAAATGACACCGATTCGATGCTCTCCGATGTCAAGGTCAATGATAGCGTGAAGCTCTATCTCAAAGATATCGGTAAATATCCCCTTCTCTCCCCTGAAGAGGAGCCGGAGCTCGCTAAAAGAATACTCGAGGGCGACGAAGAAGCGAGAGCTAAGCTCATTAACTCAAACTGCCGTCTCGTCGTTAATATCGCAAAGCACTATGTCGGTCGCGGCATGCTCTTTGTGGACCTCATCCAAGAGGGAAATATCGGCCTTATGAAAGCCGTTCAAAAATTTGACTACACCAAAGGCTATAAGTTCTCAACGTATGCGACCTGGTGGATTCGTCAGGCCATTACGAGAGCCATCGCGGATCAGGCCCGAACCATTCGTATTCCGGTCCACATGGTGGAAACTATTAATAAGATTACCCGCTCCCAGAGAAGACTAATTCAGGAGCTTGGCAGAGAGCCAAGTGCGGAAGAGATAAGCGATGATATGAAAGGCGAGCTTACTCCTCAGGAGATTCGTCATATTCAGCGTCTCGCGCTTGAGCCGGTTTCTCTTGAATCTCCTATTGGAGAAGAAGACGATTCTCATCTCGGCGATTTTATCGAAGATAAAGATAGTGAGTCTCCCGTTGAATACGCGGAGCAGCAGCTTCTTAAAGAAGAGCTCTATAAAGTTCTTGACGAGCTAAACGAAAGAGAAGAAAGAGTCATTAGGCTTAGATACGGCCTAGATGATAATAGACCAAGAACACTCGAGGAAGTTGGAAAAGAGTTTGGCGTTACCCGTGAGCGTATTCGTCAAATCGAAGCTAAAGCCATTAAAAAACTCAAGCATCCAACTCGTAGTAAAAGGCTTGGAGACTATCGGGATATCAACGTGAAATAATTATGACCCTCTCACTTAGACTACAGACAATTTATGATATGGTCCCACGCGGCTGCACCGCTGATGTTGGAAGTGACCACGGAAAACTTATCATCGCCCTCGCGGAAGATGATATTATTCCAAAAGGCTACGCCATTGAAAATAAAAAGGGACCATATTCCACGCTCGTGGAAAACATTAATAAGCATGGATTAAACGGAAAGATTGTGCCTCTTTTTAGCGATGGGATTAGTGAGCTCCCTAGCGACGTTTATACTCTTGTCCTTGCGGGGATGGGAGGAGGAACAATTATCGATATCCTCTCAAGAAAAGATAGGCTTCATAATGTCTCCACCATTATCGTGGACGCTCATTCAATGGTGAAAGAAGTGAGAGAATTTATCTGTCAGGAGCTAGGCTATAACATTTCGGACGAAAAAATTATTAAAGAAGACGATATCTACTACGAAATAGTAAAGTTTACAAGAAGCGAGAGGCCCGCTTATAGCGAGGAAGACTATGAATACGGGCCAATCCTAAGAAAAGAAAAAGATCTTCTCTTTATCGAGAAGTATGAAGCGAGAATTAAAGAGATTGACTATCTCCTGACTATTCCCGCGCTTCCCGAGGGAAGAGTTAACGACCTTCTCGGCGAGAAAGAAAAACTTAGAGGAATTATCGGGTGAATACAAAAAAGCTCATTACTAAACTCGGGAAGATGTTTCCTAAAAAGATCGCGAGGGAAAATCGTGACTACGTCGGTCTTATGTGCGGCTCTCTCCCTGAGGAGACTCGCTCTATTTTACTCTGCCTTGATTTTGATAATATCGCTCTTAAAGAGATGAAAGAAAAAGGGATAAAGCCTGACCTTATTATTTCGCATCACCCTTTTATTTACGGGACTAAAAAATATGTCCTTGAGCATGACGCGGTTAAAAAAGAGGTTTATAACGAGCTCGTCGAGATGGGAATCCCCGTTTATAGCATGCACACTAACTTTGATACCGGACTGGGTGGAATGAACGACGCTTTAATGGAAGAGCTTGGGATGATAAATATTCATCCCGACGAGAATAATCCAATGATGAGAGTGGGGGAGCTTCCCTCTCCTATGGAAGTTCATGAGTTTAGTGAGTATGTTAAAAATAGACTTAACTTAACTTACGCTCTTTTAATCGATAAAGGAAATCAAACGGTTAGCAAGGTCTCTATGATAGCGGGCGGGGGCTCTCATAAATGGATGGCCGCAAGAGCTAACGGGAGCGATATCTACATAAGCGGCGACGCTCCGCATCACGTAAGACGCGATATAGTAACCTATGGCTATAACTATCTCGACCTTCCTCATGAAATTGAAAGAATCTTTATGAAGCAAATGAAAAAGATCCTCCTTAGTATTGACCCCTCTCTTACGATATATGAGATTGATCAGGAAGACCTTCCAGTATTAATCTAGTGTCTTAATAAATTCGTAAATTTCTCTCACCACATTATCTGGAGTGGCGGCGCCGCTTGTAATAGCGATATTCGTGTGATCCTCGATCATTCCAGTCTTTAGGTCCTCAAGCGAGACCGCTTTAATAACCTCGGCGCTAGGATGCGTCTCTTTCGCCACTAGGGCGATTCTTTTTGTATTAGAGCTAGTGAGGTCTCCCACCACAATAATGCAGTCAGTCTCCTCCGGTAGATTAGCAACGTTTTCCTGCCTTGTCCTAGCGACGGAGCAGACTTCATTACTAAACCTGGCGTTTGGCTTTTTCGCCTTTATATTCTCATAAAGACCCTCAATCTCAGACTGGGCTAAAGTGGACTGATTTGCAACATACGGGCTTCTATCAGTGATATTTAGATAGTTATTTAGTGAAAGCGAGTAGTAGGGCTGAACTTTCTTTCCCATGGAGAATACGACATTAGCTTCCTCATGGAATTCATCCCCAATCCAGATGACTTGATGCTTATTATTTATCTCTTCTCTTACTCGGTCGTAGTTATGCTGAACAATAGGGCAGGTCGCGTCATAGACTTTCACTTTTCTTTTCGCGCAGATCTTACGGTATTTATCAGTCGCTCCATGAGCGGATATGATAACTACGTCCTCCTCGCTACGAAGGCTTTGAAGGATTGATTTATAAGATTTAGGGTCATCGCTAATAAGAGTTTTTATCTTTAAAGAATAGAGCTCTTCTCTCACAAAATGGTTATGAACGAGATCTCCAAGAACATAGATGTTCTTGTCTGGATTCTCTTCTCTGGCTTTATGGGCAATCTCAATGGCTCTTTTAACGCCGTCACAGTAGCCGTACGGCTCCACTAAAGTAACGTTTTTCATATGCACTATATTATCATTTTCTACATCTCTTCGCATTAATTTTGTATAATATACAAAGAGAAACATATATGGACGAAATAATTCTTGGCTGTCACTGCAATGTCAATTCCCCTGACTATTATCTTCAGACCGTAAAAGACGCTCTTTCCTACGGCTGCACCACGTTTATGTTTTATACCGGTGCTCCCCAGAATACTTTTAGAGTGCCGACTGAGCGCTTTAAGATCGAGGAGGGCAGGGCCCTTATTAAGGAAGCGGGAATAGACGAGAAGAATATCGTGGTTCACGCTCCCTATATCATTAATCCCGCTAATACAGTGAAAAAAGAAACGAGAGATCTCGCTCGTGATTTCCTTTTGACCGAGCTTAGTCGAGTCGAGGCTTTTCATGTTTCTATCCTTGTTCTTCACCCAGGCTCGCACGTTGGAGCGGGCGCAGAGGCAGGCATTAAAGGGGCGATTGAGGTTCTTAATGAAGTTTTATCAGTTGATAAAACCCA
>JAJQAM010000060.1 GCA_021203805.1 Coprobacillus sp. | reverse complement strand
GTTTTGATCACGAGGTTTTTTATAAAAACTATGGTTATGAACACAAACCTTTTTTGGGCATTATAGTTGGGGTTGGAGACTACAATTATTTTATACCTTTAACATCTGCTAAGCCGCATCATTCTTCTTGGTCTTTAATTGGTCGTGAGCATTTTTTAATCTATGAAACCAAAGATATTTGTGATGTAAACAAAAAATCAGTTTATAAAACAATTCCTAACGATGAACTACGTGTTAATTGTATTATTGGTGCTATCATTCTAAATAAGATGATTCCTATTCCTGAAGGCCAATATTTTAAAATTGATATTGATAATATGAAAGATGCCAAATATCAGCGCTTACTTAGGAAAGAATTTTCTTTTTGTTCGAGTATTAAGGATGATTTAATTAAGAGAATTAAAAAGATTTATGATTCGCAAATTAATACCGGTCATATTCGCCCTCGATATGTTAATTTCAAAGTCCTAGAAAAAGCCTGTGATAATTACAAAAAATAAAAAAAGACGCCAAACGGCGTCCTTTTTATTAATTTATGCTTAGACTATATCTCGTATGAAAGTGGGTAAGTTAGATACGCTATCTCATCAAGTTGATCAGAAGTCACATATCCAACTGGCGCTCTAAGTAGGCATGGTATTCTATTCACAATTGTGGAGCAGGTATGCTCAACTGTCGCGGGGCTATCAATTCCAAATTTCACGTTTGGCTCGCCGCTGATCTCCCAGTCGCACATATCGCCTTCTCCTGGTTTATAGACTTTACCAATGGTCTCTTCTTCAACGGTGATACCCTGAACAGTCTCGATAGTGACTTTAGCGCTCATACCGATGACTCTGCCTTTTTTAATAGTTTTACCAAGGGTCTCGCAGTAGATATCTTCATCAATAGTCACAGGAATTGGCTCTTGTTTAATTGATTTAATAGTAAGACCAAGTTTATTACAAATAGCCTCAGAGGCGTTCCAAGCGTAAGAAGGGATGACCTCTTCGGGATGACCCACTGTCTTATTAAACTCTTCCACTGTTAGATCACATCCGTGAGCTTTAGCAAGCGCGATTCCATATTCATCGACGTTATAGGAATATGCTCCTTTAATCTTAGTGATCGTGTGACAGCCGGCGGCGACCATCGCTACCATATTAATCCAGAAGATATCCTGCATGCCGCTTCCGGTCACAGTGCACCCATTTTCTTTTGCGAGAGCGTCAATCTTATTAGTGAGCTCCGCGCTTGTGGTCCAAGGATAAATTGCTTCTTCACAGGTTGTGATCACATTAATACCGCGAGTGACGCATTTCTCCACCATGGGATAAATGTCGCTAATAAATGAGAAGAGGGTAAGAACCGCGACATCAGCATCGCACTCATCAAGGACTTTATCAGCGTCATCGCTGATCTTAACTCCAAGTTTCATTCCTAGCCCCGCGTATTCACCAACGTCAAGGCCAATAATTTCTGGATTGGTGTCAATCGCTCCGACAATCTCCGCTCCATTCTCATGGAGGTAGCGGAGGATGTATTTACTCATCTTTCCGCATCCATACTGAACAACTTTAATTTTTTCCATATATATAATTTGTCTCCTTCTCTCTATTAACTAGAGATATGTAATATACTTACACCTTAATTATATAATCTTCCCCTTCTCTTTCCTAATCATTTACACTTCTATATTTATTTTATAAATAGTGCTATAATATCGTTACAGATAGGAATATTTACGGTGGGTCTCTTGTTAGACGCTTTTTGTAATCATTCCTTTTTACATAATTATCATAAGAAAAAGAAAGTGAGGAAACATAGTTGGACACTATCACTTTAAATAACGGAGTTAAGATACCAGTTTTAGGGCTAGGTACTTTTACCTTATCTCCTGATGAAGCGGAGTTTAGTGTGACCACCGCTTTAATGAACGGCTACTCTCTTATTGATACCGCTAACTGCTACTGTAATGAAAAGGGGGTTGGTAGAGGTATACGTAACTCTGGCGTTCATAGGGATAAGATATTTTTAGAGACAAAGCTATGGCCTACTGAATTTAATGATGAAGATGCGGTTGATAAAACTTTAGAGAGACTAGGAGTAGACTATATCGATCTCATGCTTATCCATCAGCCAGCGGGAGACTATATCGCTGGCTATAAGCTCCTAGAAAAAGCCTATAAGGAAGGAAAGATTAGAGCGATAGGCGTGTCTAACTTCTCAGTAGCGCAGCTAGATAGGCTTCTTAAAGAGTGCGAAGTAATGCCCGCTCTCATCCAAAGCGAGGCTCATCCGTTCTGCTATCAAAAAGAGGTCGTGGAGTACGCTAGGGCCCATAATATCGCTTTTCAAAGCTGGTATCCTCTTGGACATGGAGATCAAAACCTTCTTAAAGACCCAGTTATCTCAAGATTATCCTTAAAACATCATAAGACCAATGCAGAGATTTTACTCCGCTGGCAAATCCAAATGGGATTTATTGCAATTCCTGGCTCTAAGGATATGAATCATATCATTGAGAATCTCGATATCTTTGACTTTGAACTCGATGAGTCTGATATGGAGGAAATCGCTACTCTTGATAAAGGAGAGCTCTACTATCCTCAAAACACTGAGGAAGATCCTCACTTCTTTGAGTGGACTCCCGATATTGAAGGACAGAAATAAATACTCTTATTGATTAAAGAGCGATTATTTTATAAAATAATCATTAAATGATGGACCGTTAGCTCAGCTGGCAGAGCAGCTGACTCTTAATCAGCGGGTCAGAGGTTCGAATCCTCTACGGTTCACCATTTTTTATTTATCTAAAATTGCTCTCTTTTGTAGTTAAAATAAAATAAGTGTTTTTATAGGGGTTTTATTTTAAAATATAGGTATGAGTAGCCCGTCAATTAATTCCACGAAGAAATATTTAAGCGCCCTTAAAAAAGTTAAAGGAAGTTATGTCACTAGTGAAAAGCTTTCAGTGACTATGGGTATATATCCCGAAGTCATTAATGACTTCTTCTCTTATTTTGACCCCATGGTCAATATGGACTATTCCTATAACCTTAGAGACCTAGAGGGGGAGCTAAAAAAATATCTCGATGAGAAGGCCGCTACCAAACCCGTAAAAGCTAGTAGCGCTCCTAAAGGACCAAAGCCAACCTATGAATCCGTTGGTGATTTTGTCTATCAGAAGATGACCGCCGGAGGTGGTCTCATTGATAGAAACGCTTACCTTACTGACGCTGACCTAAGAGCCCTTAAAAAACTCATCACCTTAGAGCTTGCAAACCGTAAAAAGAAAGACTAATTATGAGCAGTGTTAATAAAGCAGTAATTCTTGCCGCTGGACTAGGAACTAGATTCCTTCCTTTTACTAAAGCCGTAGGTAAGGAGATGCTCCCTATTATTGATACCCCTACCATTCTTTATCATGTCGAGGAATGCGTTGCCTCCGGGATAAGCGATATCATCATCTGCGTTAAAGAAGATAAGCCAGAAATAGAGAAATTCTTTACCCGTGATGAAGAGTATGAGAAATATTTAATCTCCACGGGTCATAAAGACTATGCAGATCTTATTAAATATGTAAGTACACTTGCTAATATTTACTTTGTTACTATTGATAAGCCTGTAGGTATTGGCTATACCCTTTATCAATGTAAAGACCTACTTGGAGACGATCCCTTTGTGGTTATCCTTGGAGACGACCTTATCATTAATAAGGGAGGCGAGCCTGTCACTAAGCAGCTTATTGATGCGTATGAAACCTGTCATCACCCTCTCATAGGAGTGCAGACCGTCGCCCCTGAAAGAACTAAAAAATACGGAATCATTAAACCAGGGAAGGTCGAAGGGAGACTAATCGAAGTTAAAGGGATGATTGAAAAGCCAAAAGACAATCCTCCTAGTAACTACGCTTGCCTTGGAAGGTATCTATTAGAAAAAGATATATTCACCGCGATTGAAAATACTAAGCCCGGAGCGGGTAATGAAATCCAGCTTACAGACGCATTAACTAAAATAGATTCGCTCTACGCTTATGACTTTATTGGAAAGAGATACGATATTGGGGACAAAGAGGAATTTGTAAAAGCCACGATTGACCTCGCCCTAGATAGAGAAGATATTGGCCCCGCTATTAAAGAATACATAAAATCCATTAAATAAGTCTTTTTCCCCTTAAAATACGTACTTTAACTATTAAGTTTATATATTTATCTAATCTATATCAGTCTATAAAAAGACTGATTTTTTATTGAATGATTCCTTAAGTATGTATATACTTATAGTTAATTACGGAGGAAATACATATGGCAGTTAAGAAATCGTTCCTTTCAGTGGATGGAAACACCGCTGCGGCACTCGAGTCTTATAATTTTATTGATGTCGCTGGTATCTATCCAATTACGCCATCTTCTCCGATGGCAGAGAATATTGATGTTTATGCCTCGCAGGGAAGAAAAAACTTTTTCGGTTCCACAGTTAAAGTTGTAGAAATGCAGTCTGAAGCTGGTGCCGCTGGATGCGTGCATGGTGCTCTTCAAGGAGGTAGCCTAGCCGCAACCTATACCGCTAGCCAAGGACTCTTACTCATGATTCCAAACATCTATAAGTGGGTGGGTGAAATGCTCCCAGCCGTTCTTCATGTCTCGGCCAGAAGCCTAGCCACAAGAAGCTTATCTATATTTGGTGATCATCAGGATATATATTCTATTCGTCAAACAGGTATTTGTATGATCTGCTCCCACTCTGTCCAAGAGATTGCGGATCTCACCTCAGTCGCTCATCTTATTGCGATTGACGCGGAAACTCCTGTTTGTCATTTCTTTGATGGCTTTAGAACATCACACGAAATTCAAAATGTTGAGTTTGTGGATGATGAAGAATGGAAGAAACTTCTTCCAATGGACAAGGTTGAGAAGTTTAGAA
>JAJQAM010000017.1 GCA_021203805.1 Coprobacillus sp. | reverse complement strand
AGTAGGGAGAGTTTTCTCTATCTAAAAAGCTATAAAGAGGTTATGCAATGGAAAATGAAACACTAATTACACATAGGGTAGATATTAGACTAAGAAAATATGGGAATGATCATCACCCTAGACTAATCATAGAAGATTTTGGGAATAAGTTTGTTGCGGTCGAAATGACACATGAAAAAAAGAAAGGAAAAGATAGAATAAACTATCAGTTATCGATAAGCACCTCAAATGACAAAAGGCCATCTTACGTTAGAACAAGGGCAGAAATAAAAAAGAAAAATCAATATGGGTCGGTTGTTCAGACAATTTTAATTTCGGATAAAGATTATAAAAAACTTAAGAAATTTGCCGAAAAGGCAATTAATAAATATCAAAAATAAAAAAAGCCAGCGGTTGCCGCGCTCGAGAATATGGCAAGTACCATATGATGCAGCAGTAATGAGGTTAGACCTCGCTGGCAAAATTATGTTAGCACATTGACCAAAATAATAAAAGAGACTAATTATATTTTTTACAAAAAAATACCAGCGTTGCCATGCCCGAAATATGAAGAATCATATGGTACAGCAGTTAAGAGGTAAAACCTCGCTGGCAGTTAATATAATAATATGTTTACGAAACTAGTTAAATATTTATTTAACTTTTTTAAATATACACGCGCCTAAAGTGGGGAGCTTAATGGTGATGTGATAGGGTTTACCTTCACTACCGCCTACACCAGTAGTTAGGGGAAGACCATTAAACTGGTTCCAGCCTCCGTAGACACCCTTATCAGAGCAGAGGATTTCTTCATATTCCCCTTCCTCTAAGACGGGAACCTCATATTCAGGGTAGAAATTAGGGGTCATATTAAAGACAAAGACTAAGAGATCATCATCCACTTTACGCTGGAAGGCAAAGACAGACTGCTGGTTATTATCCACCATAAGCCAGTTAAAGTGAATGGGGTTATGCTCCTCAAAGTGCATCGCTTTTTCATTACGGTATATTAAATTTAGGTCACGCATGAGGCGGGAGACGCTGTCATGCTTCGGGTAAGACTTAAGGTTCCAGGGGAGAGATTTCTGCTCGTTCCACTCATCAAAAGAGGCGAGCTCATTACCCATGAAGTTTAGCTTCTTACCGGGATGGGCAAACTGATAGCAGTATAGGTTTCTCACTAGGGCAAACTTACAGTCATAGTCGCCCCATAGTTTATTAATAATCGTGCCTTTTCCGTGAACGACTTCATCGTGAGATAATGGGAGAAGGAAATTATCACTATAGAAATAGGCCATCGAGAAAGTAAGTTTATTGTGGTCCCATTTTTTATAGACGGGGTCAAGAGAATAATACTTAAGGGTGTCATTCATCCAGCCTAAATCCCACTTATAGTCAAAGCCGAGCCCTCCGTATATGGTGTCTTTAGTGACCATCGCATAGTCACTTGAGTCCTCCGCAATCATCATAACGCTATCATGAGCGATATGGATTTTGGCGTTAAGTCTTTTAACAAATTCCACCGCGCCTTCATTAAGGCCGTTACTCTTATCGCCGTTATAGTAGATGATATTAGAGACGGCGTCCACTCTGATGCCGTCGAAATGGAAATAATCAATAAAATAGTTCATAGCGGACATAAGAAATGACCTAACTGGATCTTTTGCGAGGTCAAACTGAAGGCTTCCCCAAGGGGAGAGTCTCCATTTATTATTATATTCATAAAGCCTAGTGCCGTCGTATTCCGCTAGCGCCCAGGAGTCATTTGCAAAGTGCACTGGAGCGAAGTCTAAGATTACTCCAATATCATTTTGATGGAGTCTATCAATTAATGACATTAATTGAAATGGATTACCGTATCTGGCGTCAACGCTATAAAAGCCAGTGGCTTGATAGCCCCAGCTCCCATCAAATGGATACTGAGTAATCGGCATAATCTCAATATGGGTAAAGCCGTGGTCTTTAATATATGGAATAAGATAATCAGCGATTTCTTCATAAGATAAGATATGACCGTCAAAGGCTCTTCCTCTCCAGGAACCGAGGTGCATCTCATAGATACTCATCGGCCTATCAAAGTTACGGGAGCGGTGCCAGAGCCACTCATCATCGTGCCACTGAAAATAGTTGATATCGAATAGCCTTGAGCAGGTTCCAGGGGGCATCTCAGAGAAGAACGCATAGGGATCCATCTTATCAACGTATTTGCCTTTGGCGTTTTTAAAATGGAATTTATAGGCTTGATAATTTGTAAGATTAGGAATAAAGGCTTCATACACACCGGCGTCATCCACTTTATTCATCTTGTTTCTTGTGGGGTCCCAGCTATTAAAGTCTCCAATCACAGAGACATCACTTGCCATCGGAGCGTACACTCTAAACATGACGCCATCGACTTCGTCGAGACGCACAAAATGAGCCCCAAAGTACTTATATGCTTCTATACACTGACCCATTAAAAAGTCATATAATAATCCGTACGCCATAAAATAAAATACTCTTACCTAGGAAAATGTTTCTTTTTTCCCCTTCGGTAAAAGTATATTATCTTTTTTACTATGTAATAACAATATTTTTATAAAATATTTTATTTTTCTAAATCTCTAACAGTTTCTCCGCCAAGAAGGAGGGTCTCCGCTTCATCAACAAGGGGACAATCTTCATCGTTCATTAAGTTATCGAGATGATCGGCAAGAAGCATGCCGATGACATCGGTGTCCTGCTTCATCGTGGTGACTTTCTTAGGGAGAATAAGAGAGACCTCGGTCCCGTCAAAACCAGTGATTGAGATATCATCTGGCACTCTCTTTCCAAGAGCGTCGCACGCTTTGAGGCCCGCGCTAGCAAGATAGTCATCAGGATACATAATGCAGGTTACCTCGGGGTGATTAGTGAGGATATCAATCGTCGCGTCATAGGCCTGCTGAAGGTCATAATAGACAATGACTTTATAATGGTCAGGATTAAACTCAAGGCCGTGTTTATATAAAGAGCTTTTAAAGCCGTCGAGCCTTAGCGGAGCGACAATAGTGTCATCACCGCTTAAAAAGTAGATTTCTCTATGGCCTTTAGAGAGAACGTAGTCGGTTAGGATTTCCATGGCTTTGACGTTATTAGAGCGGACGCTTACCGTATCGGTTCCGTAGTAGTCAAAGCAGATTGTGGGAATCTCGCTTTTAAAGAGCTCATATGTCATCTCGTCGGTAATAAAACCAAAGGCGAGAACTCCTCCGATATGACGCCAGCGGCATATATCGAGATATGACGCTTCTCTCCCTTCGAGATAATAGTCGATTAAAACAACATCATATCCCTGTCTACTCATCTCCTCGGAGAAGGTAGTTATAATCTTAGAAAATAATGGGTGATCTAAGGTGGACTCTCCATTATCAAGATGGGATAAAATCCCAACGACATTACTTTTTTTCATTTTGGACCCTACTATGTTACGTGAAGGAATAAATCCCTCTTCTCTAATTATATTATACACTTTTTCTTTTGTTTTAAAAGAAATAGAAGGATATCCATTTAAGACTTTACTAACAGTGGAGACGGAAACGCCGCACAGCGCGGCAAGCTCTTTAATTGTCATTATCTATCTTTTTGCCCCTTAGACACACAAAATGAATATGTTATATGGAAATACTAGCTAAAAGCAAATCTTTTTTAATTAAAAATTAATTTCTTAAATTAGGTGTGTTAAGATAAAGGAAAATAAGAGGTAGATAGTATATGGAAAAAGTGATGACGATTAACTCTGGGAGTAGCACCGTTAAATTTAAGCTATATGAAATGCCGGAGGAAGAAGTTATCTGCTCCGGTAACTGCGAAAGAATCGGAGAAAAAATGGGGATCTTTACGATTAAATGGGGAACAAATAAAGAGAGCTATGAGTGCCTATTTCCCACTCACGAAGAAGCCGCAAAAAAAGTAATTGATGTCCTTTTAGAAAAGGGCTTTATAAAAGATTTTGATGAAATCAAAGCGATTGGCCACCGTATCGTTCAAGGCGGTAAATATTTTAGTGAGTCCGCTTTATTTGATAAGAAAACAGAGGATCTAATCGAGTCTCTTATTCCTCTTGCTCCTCTTCATAACGCGGCGCACCTCACTTGCTATAGAGCCTTTAAAGAAGTCCTTCCTAATACTCCCGCGATTGCGGTGTTTGATACCGCTTATCATCAGTCAATGGAAGAGGAAGACTATCTCTTCCCTATTCCCTATGAGCTAAGCGAGAAATACTCTATTAGAAGATACGGCGCTCACGGCACCTCTCATCAGTATCTCAATCAAATGGGACTAAAATACTGTGAAGGGATAAAAGAGCCAAGAATAATTACCTGTCACATTGGAAGCGGAGCTTCTATTACCGCTTCAAAAGACTGTAAATGCGTCGCTACTAGTATGGGCCTAACTCCACTAGGAGGGATCATGATGGGAACACGTAGCGGCGATATGGATCCCTCGGTCTTTAACTATCTCGTGAGCTGCACCGGAAAAAGCGCGGAAGAAGTCTATCAGATGCTAAATAAGAAGAGCGGTCTACTTGGTGTGTCAGGTATCTCTAATGACTCTAGAGATGTCCTCGAGGCCGCGGAAAAAGGAAATAAACAAGCGATTACCACGGTCAAACTTTTTAATAGACGTATCGCTGATTTTATAGGCCAATACTATGTTAGGCTTGGAGGATGCGACCTCTTAGTGTGGAGCGCCGGCATCGGAGAAAACGAGCCCAGAACCAGAAGCGAGGTCTGTAAACTACTCCACGACGCTTTAGGGGTGGAACTTGATGAAGAGGTTAATAGCACGATCCACGGAAAAGAAGCGGTCATATCCACTCCTAGTTCTAAGATTAAGGTTGTGGTTATCCCAACCGATGAGGAAGTTATGATTGCCCGCGATTCCTATAGAATCGCTCACGAAATAAAGAAATAATATAGAAAGAGGAATTTATATTATGAATTTTATGAAAGAGTATAGCGCTATTGA
>JAJQAM010000034.1 GCA_021203805.1 Coprobacillus sp. | reverse complement strand
TTTGTCTCTCATAGGGAAGAGAGTCTAGGGTTCTGAGGTTATGGAGTCTATCCGCGAGTTTAATAATAATCACTCTGATATCTCGGGCCATCCCGATAAAGATTTTACGGTGATCCTCCGCTTCAAACTCCTCACTATCCATATGAGAGAGCTTTAATCTTTGAATCTTAGTGACGCTATCAACGAGCTTAGCGACTTCACTACCAAACCTTTTCTCAATCTCTTCAATCGAGGTGTCTGTGTCTTCGACACAGTCATGGAGAAGTCCCGCGATTATAGTGTCCGGCCCGCAGTGAAGAGAAGCGATAATATAGGCCACTTCCACAACGTGATGATAATAGGGCTCTCCGCTCATACGGAACTGGCCTTCATGCTTTTGTTTAGCAAATTCATAGGCCTCTCTTATCTTTTTTCTATCCGAAGGGGAGGAAATGTATTCATAAAAAACATCTTCCACCTCTTCAAAAGTATGGATTGGATATCCCCCATTTTCTTTAAGTGCTTTATTTTCTTTACTAGCCATCACTTAAAGTTTACCTTAATAGGGGAAATTTATAAAGATAAATAAAAAAGATTACAAATTGTAATCTCTTTTACTCTACTTATAAACTGGGGAGTATTTTCTAATCAGAAACTCGACGTAATTCACTCCGCGGTAGTCATTTAGTCTCATTTCTCCGTATAGATCCACAGCGGAATGTTTATTTATCTCTTCTTTTGAGATATTAAAGCCCACAATACGGGATTCCATGGAAAGAGAAGTAATAATATGCTTCTCATCTCTAGAAAAGGTAAAAGTTTTAGGTCTAACACTAGGAATTTTAAGAAGTGGAGACTCCCATTTCTCCCCAAAAGGACCTAGTTTATATATTAAATAGTAGTTATCTAGTATAATTTCAGTAATATTCATAGTAAGGGATTTTTCTATCTCTTTATGGACTTTATAGTGAGAAACATGCTTATTAAAATCCTCAGTGAAGGCGCTTATCTTGTCTCTAGCGATAGTTAGGCCTCCCGCGAGCTTATGCCCGCCGTAGACTAGTAAATAATCTTTAAGGGAATCAAGGATTTCAATAACGTCATATCCCTCTGGCGCTCTTATAGAGCCTTTTAATTCATTTTTACTTTTATCGCTATCGCATAAGACGATCACCGGCCTTTTATAGCGGCGAAGCGCGTTATTAGCGGCTATTCCGCTTAGCCCTTCTAATATAGGAAGAGAGATAACCCCTTCTTCCCTACTATGGCTATTAAGATAGTCATCAATCTTATCGCTCATCTCTTTTCTCTCACTATTAACCTTATTAAGCCACTGAGCAAGGTTTTTAATCTCCCAGCCATCTTCGCTCGTTAAAAGCTTAACAAGTCTATTTATCGTGTTATCTTTATTAATTCTTCCCACGGCGTTTATTTTAGGAGCGATTTTCATCGCGATGGACTCGCTTGTAAAGTCTTCATCTTCTTTAAGTAGATCAAGCGCAAGATAAGTTCCGTCTTTATAGGATTTAGTAGCGAGTCTAACTAGGTTTCTATTAAAGCCCACTAGCGGCATCATATCGCTTATAACGGAGATACTCGCTAGCGTCACTAAATACATATCATATTTACCTAGTAAATATGAAGAGAAGATAAGAGTAAGCTCGCTTGCGCTTAAAGGCGTCTCTCCCACGCCTTCTCTTGGGACATAGATATAGTCCGCCTTTGGAAGCTCTTCCCCTTTTTCATGATGGTCTAAGATATAAATAGTAACGCCGTGCTCTTTTAGGTAATTAACTTCCTCAAGAGCGCTAAGCCCGTTATCCACGAGGATTACGACCTCGTAGCCTTTCTCTACTATTTGCCTAGCTCTTTCTAGACTTATCCCGTAGCCGTCTATATATCTAGACGGAATATAGTAGCCCACCTTTTTATTAAGCATCATAAAGGTTTTCACCATGATCGAAGTGGAAATAATCCCGTCAGCGTCGTAGTCGCCGTAAACCATGATCTTCTTATCTAGGAGGGAGAGTAGATGGGTGGCCCCCATCGCCATCCCTTTAATCTCATAAGAAGAGATATCAGCTAGCGACACCTCTTTAGTAAGCGCTTTATAGTCCGCCTCACTTATTCCGTAGTAAGAGAGAAGACGAAAATAAAAACTATCCATAATCCTATTAGGATAGCCCTTTTCCCCCCTGTTCTCAACTAGATAAAAGAAAAGTGTTTATAAAGACTTATAAACACTAATCATTAATTCCAATGAAGATCGCCTCTTCGGGCTCACTTGATTTCGCCATTTGTTTCTTCTTATTTCTCTTCTCTTTTGGAGGTTTCGCTCTTCTTATTTCTCTTCTCTTATAGAAGAGGGAATAGATCCACTGATAAGTGGGGCCAAGAAGCGTTACCGTAAAGAGCGTCGCCAGTAGCCCTCCGACAATAATCGCTAGGTAGGCGAGAGACGTTGAAAGCGGTCCAAATCCAAAGAAGCAGATAACCGCAAGGATGAGGACGCAGAGACAGAATAAGATGACAGAGAAAGAGCTTGAGGTTGATTTATCCATAATCTCTTCTCTATCAAGAAGAGTAATCTCTTTCTTTTTCGAGTCAAGAACGGTCTCTCTATCTTTATTCATGATAAAGATAGCGATAAGGAAGGCAAAGGTGACCGTAAAGGGCAAGGCCAGTGTGGCAAGAGAGGAAACCGGCACTCTAAAGAGTGAGAAGAGGCCGATTGTCACTAGTCCGCTCATCGAGGCTGTAGCAATCGTGGCAAGTCCTCTAGCGGGCCTATATCTAAACATGAGATAGACGCTTGAGACGAGTAGGCCTACCGTGGTAGCGAGTATCACTGGGTAGTTAGAGGGCTGATAGCTACTCATCACCACCGTATTTTTAACGGATGCCGTGGCCTTTGAGTCAACGCCGGCCTGCGCGAGCGCATAGTCAAGAAGTTCGTCTAGGCTCATGACCTCGGTTCTCTCGCTTAATTGGCTTCCCTCGTAGTAAGCAAGAGTCTCCTCGCCTATTGAGGTATCATTTAGGCTTACTACGTAGTAGTAATAATTAACATAAACGCCGTCTTCATACTCTGTATTCATGTAGTCAGAGATCTCTTCTACATATGATAGATATAGAGAGGTTCCTTCTTCATCTTCCTCGCTACCAACAACATAAGTATCAGTAAGGAACTGACGGACAAAAGCGGTATTAACTACTGAGGTATCACTTGTGGTTTCAAAATATATCTGAGCGGTTTGATCTTCCACTCTTGTGTTATAGAAGTTACCGTCATAAATGACGCCAAAGGTAATAAGACTAGCAAAGCTAACGACACATAAGGCGCTTCCAATTATTCCCCATAGTTTTCTTCTCTTAGTGAGAGATTTATCGCTATAAGGAGCGACGTATTTAGGCTGCTCCCCAACTGAGGAGTCTGGGATCTGCTTAATGTCGCAGCCAAAAAGATCATATCTACCTTCCCACTTAATATTAGAGGTAAGAAGCCACGTTCCTCCTCTAAGGCAGGTAAGGTTAAGGATCATGGAGGCTAGGCCTCCAAAGACACACACGGAGCTAAAGCCCACCATATAGGTTCCGCCAAGGAGGAAGGCGCAGGCTCCCATAATGATAAGAACGAGGTTCATATCAAAGATTGGCCATAGGCTTCTATGCCCGGCATCCTGAGTGGCCTTTCTAAGGCTTCTTCCTTTATAGCACTCCTCCTTAAACTTATTAAAGTAGAGGACTGCGCTAATAACGGAGACCAGCATGACTAGGACAAGGCCCACTATCGCGCCGACGTTAAACTCAACGCTAAGTGCCACGGTTATACCTACCGCGGTAAATAAAGACCCTAGCGTTAAGACAAAGGCGGTGGGGGCAAGAAGTTTATAGACAAAGCATAAAGCGATTAAAACCACGACAAGAGCAACAAGAGTGGCCACTAGAGTGGAGCTCCAGTTAATCGAGGCGTGCTGACCGTAGTTAATGATATTTTCATACCACGCTTCGACGTTTCTTTCATATATAAACGTAACGCTATAATCGAGCTCATCAGCGTTTAATAGATTAACGTAGTACCTAGCCTGAGAGTAGGCATATTCTTTCTCCGCTGGGCTTGTATAGCCGTCTCCATCTTGATCGATATCAACATAAGAGACAAGTTTATCATAGTCATCATCTGGGAAATAAAAGGACTGCTCCTCATCTACGAGGAACTTCATAATAACTTTAGAGGCGATATCAGGGTCATAGTCTTCGCTCTCTTCCTGGGTTCTTGAGTAGGTATCGGTATCGACATCATAGTCGCACCATAGGTAGAGATAAGTGGTTACGACTTCCACTTCTTCTTCCTCTCCGTCTTCATTAGTTTCGGTTTCATAGGAGATCTCTCCTACGCCTCTATCGACTTCGTCGTAAGCGGCCTGGATAACCTCTTTATACTGAGCGTTATCAACGTTTACCGGGATAACAATCGCGGGGAAGTTATTCACTTCATCGAGATACGCTTCATCATCTGTAAGAAGCTCGTCTCCTATGGCGACAGGTGAGTCTTCAATCGTCGAGAGAGCAAAGCTACCATTAAAGGAGAGGAAATACTTCATATTCTCATAGTCAGCGGCGTAGCTACTTGAGAAGGTCACTTTAATGGTGTCTTCGCCTTGAGCGACTATCTCATAAGCATCAATCTCCGCGGCTTCCATTCTGTCCTCCATAATTTCGCAGACTTCTTCAATCGCCCCCTCATCTAGGGAAGCATCTTTATCTTCCTTATCAGCGATACGGAAAACAATCTCTCTTCCATCTTGATACTCGATATTAGATTCCGCGTTTGCTGTAATCGCGGTAATCGAGGCTCCCATGGTAAGAAGAGCGGTAAACATAAGAATGATATAAGCCCAGAGTTTTCTCATAATTAACTAGTTATTATTTTTTCTTTTCTTTTCTATATTCTATTTTTATAAGCGACATAAATACATATATTGGCTTATAGCCGATATATAAATTACTATAAAATAGTATATGTTTCAATAAAAAAATACAATT
>JAJQAM010000035.1 GCA_021203805.1 Coprobacillus sp. | reverse complement strand
CTTAGCTTCCACTTTCTTTTCATCAATCTTTTTTCCGCAGTTAGTGCAAAACATGTTTTTCTCCTTTTAATTAATTATGGATTATTAATAGTCTCCATTAGCTTACATGACAGCTACAGGTGCATTCAGTGCAGGTACAAGTGCCTTCAAGGCAGCCCTCACAGAGCTCATCACAGGTGCAGTCCGTGCATTCGCACTCGCAGCTTGAAGTGTCGCCTTCACCTTCGTGGCACTCACATTCGCACTCTTCGCAGGTGCATTCCTCACCAGTAGCGCAGCCTTCACAGTCTTCGCAGGTGCAATCTACGCAGCCACATTCACATGTTGGATTTTCTACCTGTCCGCCTTCGTGACACTCGCATTCGCACTCTTCGCAGGTGCATTCCTCACCAGTAACGCAGCCTTCACAATCTTCGCAAGTGCAGTCTACGCATCCACAACCGCACGTTGGAGTGTCGCCTTCGCTTTCGTGGCAACTACAGTCGCAGTCCTCGCATGTGCAGGCGCCATTAAGGCAGCCTTCACAGTCCTCGCAGAAGCAGTCCTCGCATCCACATTCACAGCTACTTTCTTTTGGCACCCATATAATATCATCATTGGAGTTAGGCATAATCTGGAGCTTTAGATTACCGCTACTAGTAATATGGAAGGTAAGGTTACCAGAGAAATAGAACTCCTGATTAAGCCAGTCCTCTTCGGTCTCGAAGTATGTATTAGGGAACTCGGGGTCAAGAGCGGCAAGGAAGGTTACTTCAACCTGAAGGTCACTATTATAATGATCATCGAAGTAGAGATAAATATTATTACTACTAGAAACAGTAACGCTCTTTACCTCGACTGGTTCATTAATAGCCACTCTACGACAGAGATAGTCCCATCGATCTTCACTCGCGGCAATAGCGGAAAGCTCATCATAGGAATACTCAACAACATCAAGCATATGTCCGCCGTCAACAGCAGGAATATTATTTTCAGCAGCGGTCATTTGAATTCTTGTGTCCTCCGTGCTATAAGAGGTAGCTCTTGGGAATCTACCCTGAACATCATTAATCTGGAAGCCATAGTTATCGCTTTGTCCAAATAGACCATACATCTCTAGATAGGTATTTGTAACAGTGTATTTAGAAGGCACACCGCCCATGCCACAGAAGATATTAACTCCGGCCCATTGTCCTTCAGTGTAAGGACAATCCTCGCCGATTGATTCATAATAATCCTCAAGCCACTCAATATCGTAATAGTCCACTAGATACATCGTGTTATTGACATAACCGGCGACTGTTCCTTCAAAGAGAACACGCTGGTTGTCAAGAGGGGAAACATAAGTAGATTCACCACCATTTGCTTCTCTTGAGGCAAGATCCTTTTTGATTTCTTCTTGCATCTCAAAGAGAGAAACATATTGATATTCGTCTCCTGGCCAGTGGGGTGGTATAGCGTCTTTATCCCAAAGGCATAGTTCATACTTCTCCGCTTGGTTTTGAGCATCATAGAAGGTCTGCTGATACTGAGGCATTGAGTTAACATTTTTAACCCATGATAAGCCGTATTGAACAATCATTAGATTAAGAAGAACAAGCTCATCATAAGGAGCGTTTTCTTTCTCAAAGTTAACCCAAACAAGGGAGACATATCGACTACCCGTTGAGTCAGTTTCAGGAGGAGCGTATGTATCCTGAGCGGTGCTCACAACAATAGTCTTAGCCTTCTCTAGAACTGACTGAGTAAAGATAGAGGCTTCCTTACCCCATTTCTCCACTTTACCAGTGGACTCTGGGGTATCGATACCATAGTATCTTGCTTTAATTACATCATCAGTAGTTGAACCTTTCTGGGTAAAATGGGTGGTATCTCCATCGATATATAAATAGACATCAACTTGAGCAATGCCGTCGGTAAGGAAATCTTTTCCCTTATAATCAAGCCCAAGTTTAACGCTTCCATCAAAAGCGTAATTTACAAAGTTTTTATCGAGCTCTTTATAATATGTTCCGTCAGTAATTACCGTATTATCATCGCAGGCGGTCACAGTGCCGCCAAAAGCGACTAATAATAGCGGAAGAATTAAAAGAGATCTAAGTTTTTTATTTTTCATCCTATTATTCCTCCTCACTACTTGTTCCATTCATGGAAAGCTTAGTCTGGTTAATAGCGGCATCAAAGGTCTCAGTAACATCTTCACCTTGCTTTAAAACCGTTGTCACAATACCGCCGACCTGATCACGTAATGTGGCGCTTCCTGGGAAGACCGCTGTGGTGAAGTATTTGTTACCAAGCTCAGTTACAACTTTTGCTGTATCAGCATAGACCTCTCCCCATTCAAGGTAATCAAGATAAGCATCTGTATAGTAGGCGCTCTCTCTGACAGGGGAATAGCCTTCACTTCCATAAGTACAAAGCATAACGTTAACATCAGGGTTTGTGAGATATTTCATAAATTTCCAAGCATAGAGATTTCTCATATCATTTTCTTCTTCGCTAAGACCAGAGTTTCTAAGCATCACAAGGGATGGACCCTGACAGACATAGACAGGATTATTATTGTCCGCTGGAACATTACACACTCCAACATCGAAGGATCCACCAGATGGAAGTTGATATCCAGTTCCACCGCTAGAGCCAATAGAGAAGAGGCATTTAGCATCAATGAAGTAGTTAGAGCCGTATTCTCCAAGACATCCCTTAGTGGTAAGAACACCCTTATCATATTGTTCCTTAAGAGCAGTTACCATAGCTTCGGCATCAGTTCTAGCTTGACCCGTTTCAAAGTCAATAGAGCCGACATTAGTCTCTTGGTTAACGCTAGAATAAGGAATCTCGTTTTGCATCATCTTGGTAATGAAGAGGTTAGAATCACTATCGTAGAAGACAGGATAGAAATCTTCTGCTGTTCGAGTGGATGGTACATAGTTACTATTCCATAAATACTCACCATCTTCATTTTTAGCGATGGAATACTCACCAATGAGCATAAGTTCATCCCAGGAAATACTTCCAAGGTAATCAGCGTATGTTCCAGTAAAGCTAATATGATATGGGCTAGTATCGGGAAGTTGTCTCATATCATCGAGAAGAGGCTCCACAACATCTTTATTGTAGAACATCACTTCGGTAGATTTCATAAGAGGAATGAGGTAGGTACCCTCTTGAACAAATTGCTGTCCTTCTTCAATATAAGCGCCGATAAAATCATCGATTCCGTCTTGATCACCAAGCCATGATTCTTTACCAAATCCAACTTTGGAATCATTAATATATTGGTCGAGGTTAACAACGTATTGGCCTTGATATGACTCTCGGTTAATATAGTCTGCGACATGGTCAGGATAAGCCACAGCGATGGTTGGAGTATTAGCGACAGGAAGACCTTGCTGGACGTTAGAGAGAATATCATCATATCCACCTTTGTATTGGTGGTCGATATGTACCTTTAAGCCGTCATTTTTAAGAACAAGGGCTTCAAAGTCTTCGATAATAGAATCAAGGGAATCTTGAATGTTTTTACCAAAGGTATGCCAGAAGGTGACAGTGACGTCATAATCATCCTCTCCGTTTTTTGAGCTACCGCCATTACACGCTGAAAGAGCGAGTAGGCCAATAGCCGCTACAAGAGAAATTTGTTTAAATTTACCTTTCATGTTTGTACCTCCTCATTAAATAGGAAATATTAAAGGCTTTAGCCAGAGGCTAATGCCTTTTATTACATAGCTAGTTTAGCTTCGTTTTCAGCGTCTGAGAAGATCTTATCGATAGTAGAATCAAGATCAGTAGCAATGAGACACTGAGTCATGATAGAGCTTGCCTGGTTACGGCATTCACTACTACCTTTGAATGCAGGAGAAGTGAAGAGAGAGGAAGAAATATCGGAATAGAGAGAATAAACTTCAGCGAATGTAAGTTCCTCTCCGGATTTGCCGGCAACAGTAGAGGCATCAAGCCAATCATCAGTGTAATAAGCACTTTCTCTAATTGGCATATAGCCAGTTTCAATTCCCCAGTAAGCAGTGTTTTGAGTATTTGTTAAATACTTATAGAAGAGCCACGCCGCAAGAGTTTCAGCTTCTGCTGTGTCAGTGCGCTTATCAAAGAAGACAATTGATGGCCCCTGAGAGATGCATTTTGTATCGTGTCCCTCGGCTTGTGGGATACGGGTGGCATGGACTTGATCACTATTGCCCTCTACTTGATAGTGAGTTCCACCAGTTGAACCGATAGAGAAGAGGAAACCACGGTTAACGAAGTAGCTATTGGTGTAGTTATCACCGTTTGTTCCTTCAGTGGTGAAATATTTGAGGTTATCTTCACCATCTTCATCCGTTCCACGATTATAAAGACCATTGAATGTCTTCATAAGGTTTTTCATATTGGTGTTATTTGCAAAATTAACACTGCCCTTACCAGTGGCTGTGTCGACACTGGTATATTCATAGCCATATTGCTCCGCAAGAGTAATATAGAGGTTATCATCAGAGTCATAACCCATAATTCCAGAATAGTCATTGCTCTCTGTATTAATGAAGCCATATAAAGAGGTGCATGAAGGGTCTGCATTAGCCTTTTCAAGGGCAGGGAATAAGTGATTAGTTAATTCTTCCCAAGTAAGAGATCCTAAATAGTCAGCACTAAGAGCGGCACCGCCATTAATAGAAGAATCATAACTTGAAAGATCAAGACCAATTAAAACATCATTATAGAACATCGCTTCACTAGAAGCGGCAAAAGGAAGACACCAAGTGCCTTCAACTTGGAGCTCTTGACCAGAAGCAAGAAGGTTAGGGAAGACGTCTTCTAGGTCTTCATTCGTCCAACCATATTCTGGATCATTCATATAATCATCCATTTGAACAACTCTGCCTGTTTCGAGATAATCAGCAACGTGATCAGGATAGCAAAGCGCCATATTAGGATAGTTATCGGCTGGAATGCCTTGAAGAATATTGGTCTCAAGGTCACTATAACTTCCTGACTGTTTAACAACATCAATGTGAATATTTGGATAGTCCTGGTTAAACATAGTAATGATATTTTCAATTACCTGCATATAGGAGTCATTAAAGGTAACCCAGAATGTAACAGTAATATCATCACTATTTACATCAATTTTACCGCTACCATCACAAGCGGATAAACCGCTTACTCCTCCAATAAGGAGTAAACAGCAAGGAAGTAATGTTTTGAGTTTTTTGTTTTTCATAATAGTAATACCTGTTTTTTTCCTTTCTAAGATTATAGGATAATAGATTATCCTTTAATTCCCGCTCTAC
>JAJQAM010000021.1:19266-23593 GCA_021203805.1 Coprobacillus sp. | reverse complement strand
CCCAAAGAACGCTCCAGGACTGCATATCACTAAAGACTTCTTCCGCCTTGATATCGTCGCTAAAGCCTTTGAACTCAGGATTAAATAATATACCAAGTGTTCCCCACATATAGCCCACGGCATAGTCCGCTAAAGACTCCGTGGTTTCAGTGACCGTATTGTAAGCGGTTATTGAGTCTAATTGGTTTTTAATACGAGCACTGGCATAGTTTTGATAGTTAGGAATCTTATCCATATCAAGAGGCTCAAGTAGATCCGCGGCAAGCATTCTCTGCATCATATAGTCAGATGGACAGATGAGGTCATACTCGCTTTTACCGGTAGCAAGCTCGTTATACATGGTCTCATTAGTGTCGGTGGTGTCATAGATAACCGTAACATCGTAGCCGGTTTCTTCTCTTGCGTACTCTACAAACTGATCTACGAGGTCTTCAGCGGTATATCCACTTGAGATATCCTGCTCATAGATATAGTCTTCCCAGTTAAGAAGGCGGAGGGTATATTCCCCTCTTGAGGACCTACCCGCGCAGCTAGAAAGAGGGAGAGCGCACCCACATATTAAGAGAATAGAAAGGGATAGACTTATACCTTTCTTTTTCATGAGGCGCCTCTTGAAAGACCGGGTTTACGGGTCTTTTTATCTCTTTGACGCTGATAGATAGTAACAAGAATAACCACGACTATCACAATAAGGAAGATAATCGTCGTTAGGGCTCTCATCTCCGTAGGAATTGGGCCTTTCTTGATCTTAGCCTGAACTAAAGTAGAGAGCGTCTCTATGGTCTGCTCACCGGATAAGAGACCGCTTCCTCTCGTAAAGGCGGTAACAATAAAGTCATCAAGAGATAAAGTAATAGCGAGAAGGAAGCCTGATAAGATACCCGGCATAATCTCAGGGACCACCACTCTGGTAAGAGCTCTTCTAGGTGTCGCTCCTAAATCAATTGCGGCTTCATATAGCGAAGGGTCCATTTGCTCAAGCTTCGGTTTAACCGAGGTATAAACAAAAGGAAGAGAGAGTGTCACATGGCCTATTAATAAAGTCCAGAAAGAGAAGATATTAGCCTTAAAGATATAGGTTCCAAGAAAGACAAACATGACGGTAAGAGAGAGGGCGATTACAATCTCCGCGTTGACCATTTGGATTTGGGTGACCATTTCAATGGTGCGTCTTACTCTTCTTTTATGGTAATAGGCGCCGATAGCGCCGGTAGTTCCAAGAAGAGTGGAAACAGTGGCGCTTATAAGGGCGATTAAAACGGTATTACCTAATGCTCTCATAATCTCTTCGTCTTTAAATAAAGCAGTGTAGAGATCAAAGCTAAAACCAGTCCACTCCCCAACGTTAGTCGCAGTGGTAAAAGAGAAAGCGATTAAAACGAGAATTGGAAGATACATGAGTAGGAGGATAAGCCAGATATAGCACTGAGCAAGGATTTTCTTTACCATAAGCCGCTTCCTCCTCTCTCCTGTTTATCATTATTTCTATTTCTGGTAAGAAGCATCGATAGACCCACAAGAACAAGCATAATAAGAGCCATAAAGGAGCCGTCGTTCCAAGCGTTATTTGTAAAGTCGAGATAGATATAGTTTCCAAAGAGAGTAATCTTCCCTTCGCTTAATGTATCGGAGATAACGTAGCTAGACATTGACGGCATAAAGGTCATTAAAAAGGCGCTTCCAATTCCCGGCATCGTCTGCGGAATAATATTTCTTGTAAAGACTTGGAAAGGATTTGCCCCTAAATCAGAAGCCGCTTCTATCTGGGAGTGATCTAGATTAAGCATCGTTGTGTATAGCGGTAAGATAACAAATGGGAGGTAGTTATAAACCATACCAATCATCGTGGCAAGATAGGGGAAGTTACCTCCATTTATTCCCATCCAGGTAAGAAGGTCTCTTGTCGCTCCAGTGCGTAAGACGAAGTTAATCCACATAGGAGCAATAAATAAAGTAATTAAGACCGTGTTCTTATTAAATTTCTTATTAGCGAGGAAATAGGCCAAGGGATAGCCAATTAAAAGACAGATAATTGTGGTCTGAAGGGCAATAAATAAAGACACGATTAAGACATTTATCTTACTCCAGGTCGTAAAGAAGTTAACAAGAGCGGCAAAAGAGAAATAACCATTCTCATCGGTAAAGGCATAGAAGATTACAATAATCACGGGAATGATGACAAAAAGAATGAGGAATACCCAGTAAGGAATACAAAGATTTCGGCGGGAGAAGTGAAAAGCGCTAGCTTTCTTCTCGCGGGCTTTTCTCGCTTTTTTTGCCTCTTTCTCACTCTTCGACTTCATAGCGGGATATATCTCCTTTTAGAGTTAGTTTAATATTCTTTTTGTCAATTTGAATTCCCACAGCGTCATCATCGCTATAAAGATATTCGGTGTCCACAATAAAGTCTTCTTCGAGCTCCGTTCTGATCATGAGCTGATAATGGTCGCCTTTATAGACGGTATCAACGACGTAGCCGATAAGCATATCTTCGGTCTCATCTTCAATGATTTCAATTTGATCAAGACCAACTTCCGCGATAACGTCCGCGTCTTTAAGGTCGTATTTTTTGCCGTCAGGGCCGACAAGGTAGTCATCTTCATCCACCCATGAGCCCTCTAGAAGCTGCGTGATATCGCACTCAAATGGATGCTCGCTAATCATCACTTCATTGGTCTTATTAATCCAGGCCTCTGGATAGATGTTCGTGGTCACGTCTTTTCTCATGACGTGAATATCACTACTATCGAATTCAATGGTGACTTCATCTCCAATGTTATACTGCTTGTTATTTTGGACAACGACTTCAGATTTGCCCACCATTATGACATATTCAAAGTGAGTGCCCTTAAACACTTTAGAGCTTACCTTGCCCACTAAGACGTCACTAGGAGTGTCTTCTTTAACTCTCTTTGTGGTGATGTTTTCTGGTCTAATGGTGACATCAACTTTAGCGTTTTTCTCCCCTTCAACATCAACATCAAAAATATGACCAAGAAATCTTACTTGGCTCTTATTAACAAAAGTTGCATTATAAATATTAGACTCTCCAACGAAGTTAGCGACATAAGCGTTAACTGGGTTATTATAGATTTCAGTTGGAGTGCCGACTTGCTGAATCTCCCCCGCTTTCATGACCACAATAGTGTCGCTCATGGTAAGAGCTTCCTCTTGGTCATGAGTGACATAGATAAAAGTAATACCTAATTTGCGGTGCATCTCTTTGAGCTCGAGCTGCATCTCTTTTCTAAGCTTAAGGTCAAGAGCGCCAAGCGGCTCATCTAGAAGAAGGATTTCAGGCTCATTAACAATGGCGCGAGCAATCGCCACTCTCTGCTGCTGACCGCCGCTTAATGTGGAGATGTCTCTACTTTCAAGCTCTTCTAGATCCACAATCTTAAGAGCGTGATTCACCTTTTTATATATTTCCTCACTAGAGAGGTGTTTCATTTTAGTTTTAGTTTCGCCTTTTCTATTAGTGACTTGAACTGGAACTTTTTGAAGTTTTAAGCCAAAGGCGACATTATCATAGACATTTAAATGAGGGAACAAAGCATACCTTTGAAAAACGGTATTAACCGGCCGCTTATAAGGAGGGACGTCAGTAATATCCTGACCATTTAGATAGATCCTACCTTCACTCGGTTTATCAAAACCAGCAATCATACGAAGGGTGGTGGTTTTCCCGCATCCAGAGGGACCTAGTAGAGTGACAAACTCGCCTTTTGTAATATCGAGAGTGAAGTTATCCACAGCGGTGAATTTGTCAAAGACTTGCGTAACGCCTTGAAGAGAAATAATAACATTTTTTTCTTCCATGTTTATTACCTCCTTTCCCCTAAAAAGTGAGGATGAAAATTCGGGGTAAATAGTAAAGGTTTTTTTTCGAAAATTCAAATAAAATTTTTCCTAAAATTTTTTGCGAAAAAATGAAGTTTAAAAAATCGTTGATTGAATCGATATTCTTTCAAATATTTTTTCGCTCATTTTTTGCCTATTTTTTAACGCAATTTTTAAGCGGTTTTTTAGCGAAAAAAATCGGGGTAAAAAAGCCGCTATTTTTTTAAGTATTTTTTAGGCGTAAAATTAGCGGAGTTATAGGGAGGGAATATTTGACTTTTTCCCCGCCTTTACCCATAATAAATAAGATGAAAATTAAAGGATTATTTATAGCGTGTTTAATGGCGCTGCCGCTATGCGGCTGCTCCTCTAAAACTGGCTTAGTAAAGCTCACCTATGGAAGCCAGGTGGATAACAAGGCCACTCAAATAAGAACTGGGGATTTATCCACGATGTGTGAGAATAAGGAGTCTTTTGTTTTAGTGCT
>JAJQAM010000021.1:13981-19166 GCA_021203805.1 Coprobacillus sp. | reverse complement strand
AAGAAAACATTCCACGTCATGTATGAGTGGTCAACCTGCCCAGACTGTCAGTACTGTCTCCCAGAGGTTGTTATACCTTGGTTTAGAAATAATGAAACAAGCACTACTCTCTATATCATTGATTTAGCGGTAGAGGGCATTCTTATTAGTGATGGGGTGTCTAGTAAGACTAATGAATCATATATTGAGTTCATGACAAGATACGGACTTAATGAAAGCGGAAATGAAACATACGGCTACACTGAAATAGGAGTGGTTCCCACCTTCCAGTATCGAGAGAAGGGCGAAATAAAAGACGCGGCGGTCTATTTTAACGATGAGATATCTTATGAAGTGGACAAGGGCTACTACATTTCAAATAGCTTCTATTCAAGTGAAAGAATATCGAATTTGAAATATTTAACTGGGGACGTGACCCCGCTTTTAGGGATGAGCGTTAGCGAAAATGAAATCGATATTAATGGGGATGAGATCTCTATTATTAAGGATGAATTTGCTAAATATCACACTCCCTTATTAGAGGCCTATTTCGACTACTATTTAAAATAAAAAACCGCATTTCTGCGGAATTTTCTATCTTATATTAAGAGATTTTATAGCCCTATATTGAGGTCAGAGATCTCTTTTTTTATAACCCTGCCTGAATTAATAAGGCCTTTATATTCGTCCATTGAATAATCAAGTTTAAGAACCTCTTTCACCCCATCAGAATTAACAATAACGGGAAGAGAGAAATATAGGTCGTAGATCTCTCCATCAAACTGATCGGTTATATAAGTGGAGATAGTAAGAACGGAGTTTTGATCGTTAAGGATAGCTTCAATAATCTTCGCCACAGATAGCCCAACGGCGTAATAGGTCGCTCCCTTTTTACTAATAATTTCATAAGCGGCGTTTTTAACTTTAAGGTAGAGCTCGTTTAGCTTGCTATTCGCTTCATTTACTTTCCAGTGACACTGAGCGCAGAACTTATCAAGGGGAACACCCGCAATATTAGTAGCGCTCCAAGCGGCTATTTCACTGTCACCATGTTCGCCTAATATAAAAGCTTGGACATCTCTAGGGTCAACACTAGTTTCACTCGCTATCACTGATTTAAGACGCGCGGTATCAAGAACGGTCCCGCTTCCAATCACATGGCTAGCGGGTAGCCCTAACTTCTTATAGGTATAATAGGCTAAAACATCTACAGGATTAGTGACCACTAAGACGATGAGGTCGTCATGAACATAAGGCTTAATTCCTTCAATAATTGAATCAAAGACTTTGATGTTTCTTTTAAGAAGGTCCATTCGGCTTTCTCCTTCTTTTTGAGCCACACCTGCGGTAATAACGGCGATATGAGCCTCTCTTACATCACTATAATCACCCGCTTTTATGCTCTTAGGGGAGACAAAACTCATTCCATGAATGAGGTCAAGGACATCGCCTTCCGCTTTATTCTTATTGATATCTACGATACTGATATCAGTTACGGCTTCACCTATCATTAAAGTATAGGCGAGAGTGGATCCCACCATTCCATCACCAATAATGACAACGTTACGGCTTGTCATAATCTATAAACATCAAGGAGATGATAATAGTCTTCAAATCTATCATCAAGGATTCCTTTAAGCCATTTCTTTTCGTTTTCATCGGTATAAGAAATCGTAATAGCGTTAAATAAAAGCTGATAGATCTCTCCTTTATCAAGTCCTACTTCTTTCATTAAATGCTCAAACTCATCAAAGACATGAGTGTTACTAACTGTGATATTATCACAGTTAATAGTCACTAATATATTATTTTGAAGAAACTCTTTAATGGGGCAAGCGCTATAGGAGGGAAGAGAGGTTGTCTGAACGTTACTCGTTGGACAAAACTCAAATCCAATGTTATTAAAGTGCACGACATCAAGGTTCTCTTTCGTGAGCTCAAGGTGCACACCGTGCCCAATTCTTTTAGCGTGTAAGAGCTTAATCGCGTCCATTACTTCATTGCTTCCCGTGGCCTCTCCGGCGTGGACTGTGATGTTTAGGTTAAGATCATGGGCAAGGTCAAACACTTCCTGAAAGTAACTTGCGGGGTGAAGAGCCTCGGGACCCGCTAGGTCAACGGCGGCAATGCTATCGCGGTGACGGTCAGCGGCCCTTACGGTCTCGATGTTTTCTTCTTTAGAAGCGTTTCTCATGCAGCATAGGATTAAGTTAACATCAAAGTTAACGGTCTCCGAGAGAGCCTGTCTACATCCTTTAATCGCGGCCTCTACGACCTCGTCAATACTCATTCCTCCCTTAGTGTGAAGAAGAGGAGCAAATCTAATTTCAATATAAATATACCCCCTCTTATAAAGCCTCTTTACAAGAGAATAGAAGGCATAGACAAGAGACTCTTCATTTTGAAGAAGAGTAAGCGGGAAATCAAACTTAGTGAGATACTCTTCAAGAGACTTACAGTCACTACTCACTCTTAAAGCGCTCTCTAAGCTTTTAGGGGGTTCCACTTTGTTCATTTCGCATAAATGCATAATTTCATCAAGCGATAAAGATCCGTCTAGATGAAGGTGTAAATCAATCATTTCTTTCCTTTCCGCCTTAGATAGCTGAAGCTATCTATATATTAAAAGATGATTACTTTAGTGTCCTTAGGGACACTCTCTAAATTGAAGCTCTTATCTACTTTTAAAACGCTGTCACTTTTAAAGTGAGATAAGAATTTATCTATCTCGTTATCATCGGGATAGCCGCTTCCATCATCCTTTCTATAGTAATGCATGGGAATAATGATCTTTGGATTAATCTTTTGATATAAGCTAAAAATCGCTTCACTACCAAGAGTGAAATGTCCGTTAATGGGAGCAAATAAAATAGTAACGTCCCCTAGTTTTTTGATCACTTCTTCGTCTAGGTCATGACCTAAATCTCCAAGGTGAACTAGGGTAGTATCCTCTATCTTAAGAATATGGATTTTGTTTGGGCCGCGAAGCGCGCCGTGTTTGTCATCATGAAAGCAGTCAATACTTGATACCTCGATATCAAAGTCAGGCTGCGGGATAAGACTTACATAGCTAGTAGCGTTATGATCAGCGTGCTCATGAGAGACTAAAACCTTATTAGCCTCCACTCCTTTAGGAAAAGAGAGTCCAGGGACTGATCCGTCCTCATAGGGATCAATCACTAAAGATGAGTGAGAATCACTCACTTTAAAGGACGAGTGTCCTAAATACGTAATCGTTATGTCCATATTGTCACTCCAAAGTTATACCTAAATCGGTATAGCCTAGAAGTAAATATAACACCATAAATCATAGAAATAAAGGACTAAAAAAATAAAATTATTGCACTCTATGCAATAAAAAAATAAACTTGTTTCTAGATATGGCAAACTACGCAACTCGACATAGAAAGAATCATACAGCCCTTACAATTATCATTGTGGTGGTTGTTCTTATCATCCTTATTCCAGTGGCCCTTATTCTTGTTTTGTGGGTTTTAATAACTGATACTTCAAGAACTGATAAGTTCTATGACACTGGGCTTACTTTTACGGAAATAATGGATGATATGATGTTTGATATGCTCACTTTCCAGGAGGATGATGAAGGAAACCTCTATCTTAGAATGAGCATGACTGATGACGAGTTAAGTGAAGCAATGCACACTATTCTTCTCGACTATATGGATAGCCTAGGAGGAATCATTGATAACTACTATGTCTCCATGTATGACAATAAGTTTGATATCGCCGTGGAAGCCTCTATTTGGATTGTGGAAACCAAAGTCACAATTAGCTGTACAATGGACACTGTGGTAAATGAAGAACATCCAGAAGATAGTTATATCTTCTTCTCCATTGATGAATTAATTATTGGTCAGCTCTCTGGTCTTAGAGATATCGCTCTTGATATCGTTGGGCTCTTTATTGATTTAGATGATATTGCCTCATCACTGCGTGACGGCGGTTTCTCTTTATATTACGATAGCGAGAATGTTGCTTTTACTTATAAGTTCTCTGATTTAATAAACGATGTTTTAGGAAATGTTGATATGGGTAATGCCTCTTTATATATCAACTCCTTTATTGACACCCTGATAGACAATAATTTACTCTACGGAGGAGTTAACGGCAATGAACTTGTCGTCAGCGTGAACGTCACTGACTTTGTTAGTGAAGCAAGAGATGATGCGATTGACTTTGAAACAGTAATTGGAAAAGTAGAGCTCCTATTAAGAGAGGGTATTATAAGCGGAGAAACCGAGGCTAATAACATGCTCTCCTATCTCCTATACGGCTATTATGGAGTGGATGATGATGTTCAAAGCTTTATCGAGGGCCTTGATTTATCGCTGATTGGACTATATAGCGATGAAGATAAACAAAACTATGTCTCAGAGCACGATAAATACAACTCCGATATCAATAGTGTTTTTGAGGCAACAATTGAAGGTATTGACGCTAATGAGATTATGCTTGAGGCTTTAAATAGTGAAGACTTAGCGGTAAATCTAGAGATCGCCACGATTAGTATTAGTGATATATCCTCCTATTTAGGAAGCCTTTCTATTAATGGAACGGCCTATTCCATTTTTAAAGATGATCAAATAAGAATGCTTGGTGTTTCTAATATCATGTGCTACTACGACGAGGAGAGAATGGTCTTTACTATCGGTATTACCATTAACTTCTCTGGCTACTCTATTGATATTGGAATTGAATATATGGTCCTAAATACAGAAAATGAGTTAAGGCTATATTATCTAGGCAACTTTATGGGTAGCTATACGATGAATAGAGATTCAATTAATGGTTATATTGGCCAGATAGCGGAATCTCTTAGTTCTAGCTACTTCTCTCTTGATGAAGACTACTTTGTAATTGACCTTAATCTTAATACAGATGAAGTCTTAGGAGAATATGCTTCTTATGTTAATGATGGCTTCATGATTTACTATGACTTCACTAGTGATAATATTGAAATCTCCTGCTCCTTCTCGCTTAACGAAGATAACATTAAGGAGATGGTCAAAACTCAAATTGGTTCCTCTTTGGGACAAACAATGCTTGAAACTTATGAAGGACTAGATGAATATTTTGCGAGTCGCTGGAGAGAGCTTATGATTGCCTATCTTGATGAAGATGAGGACGTACAGTGCTGCTACTACCAGATACTCCGTGACTACTTTGCTAATGAATATACAGGAGA
>JAJQAM010000021.1:9148-13881 GCA_021203805.1 Coprobacillus sp. | reverse complement strand
GAAGAAGAACCTGAAACTGGTGGAGATACTGGTGGCAACAGTGGAGATACTGGTGACACCGGTGGAAATACCGGTGACGACAATGATGGTGACGGCAACAGCAACAACGACCAACCCTAATAATCAAAATTAGAAAGAAATATAAAACAAAATCCCGACTATGTCGGGATTTAATTTATTCTAGATATCAAAGTATCAAGTGCTGTGGATAGCGTCAACGGCCTCTAATATAGCCGTGGCAAGCTGATCAGGACAGCTTGTTGGTCTAGGGCCACATGTAATCCCTTTTAGCTTAGAAACAATATAGGAAGCGCTTTGTCCGTCACATAAAGCACATATTCCTTTAGTGTTTCCAGGGCAACCACCTGTAAATGAGATATTAGTAATTGTTTCATTCTCATCAATATCAAAAGATATCTCGACTGAACATGTACCATGAGTGTGATATACGTATCTCATTTTTTAGGTCCTTTTCTCTTTATTACGCAGCAGGTTTATCTTCGCTTACTGGCTCTTCAGCGGGAACTTCTTCGCTGGTTGGAGTCTCTTCACTAGCGGGCTCCACAACTGGCTCTGGAACAGGTTCCTCAACTGGGGTTTCCACTACTTCAGGGGTGGGCTCTTCAGCAGGGGTTTCCTCAACAGCGGGGGTCTCCACAACTGGTTCTGGAGCGGGCTCTTCGACTGGAGCTTCTTTGCTGGTTGGAGTCTCTTCACTAACGGGCTCCACAACTGGTTCTGGAGCAGGCTCTTCAACTGGGGCTTTCTCAACAGGCTCTTCGCTTGCGGGCTCCACTACTTCTTCAGGAGCGGGTTCACTCACTACTTCCTCACTAGTAGCGCTTAGAGCGATAACCTCTTCCACAGGAATAGCTTCCTCTTCTTCATCAATCTCTTTAAGGTGAGCGAGACGAGCTTCTCTTCTCGCTTTCTTTTCTTCATCTTTTTCAACCTTACGGTTGACTAAGATAAGAGAAATAGCGATATATAAAGCAGCGATCACAAAGATAATAATGCCCCACCAGAGAGGGGAAAGACCAAAGAGTCTTTTAATGGTATCATTAAAGGTTGTAAGCGGGTTAGAGGAGGAGATAACAGGAAGATACTTAGCGATGAGGCCAAGGATAATATAAACTAGCCCCCATAGGGCCACTGCCCCTACAATGGAATACATCACTATCTCATAGATAATGATAGCGGGTTTTTTATTCTTTTTTGTTTTTGTATTTGTTTCTTGTTTTGCCATAGCTAAATCCTCTAATTACGCACTGGTATCGGGAGATGGAGCGCCAGTGGAATACTGTCTCTCTTTTAGAAATTCAGAGTGCTCTTTGGCCGCTTCAACATAAACCTCATGCCAGCGGGGCTCAAAGAGTTTCATCGCGTCATCTATTTCTTCCATGACTCCTTTAAATAAGTCATTGAATGGAGCGTTATTAGTTCTCTCTCTTCTTCCCTCACACATCTCAAGGAGTTTATTGACGTCATCTAAGATGTCAAGGGTCTTATTATCAGTGGCGTGGGTGTGCTGCCTAGAGAAACGGAGCATTCCTGCGATTTTAGAGAGCTCGTTTTGAACGATGTAGTTAGACTGAGGAGAAGGTTTGCCTTTGGTCTCACTCATAACTTTTTGAAACTCGCCAAAGGATTTAATGTATTCCGTAAGGCAGACCCGGCACACAATCATTCTATACATATGCTCATCAGTATTGATGAGATCGGTCATAATCTGTTCAAGCTCGTCATGCTCTTTCGCATAGCTTATATAGCCGTAGACGATATCTCTTAGCGCTTCAGCGTTACCAATAACAAGATCAAATATATGAATGTTTTGGGAGTAGTCCACTCTGACGCCATTTGCCTCTTTATGGAGAATGGTGGACTCATCAGTATAGAGCTCGCTTATTAGGGTTTCGAGGTTATGCTTAATCTCTTCTCCTTTTTCTCCGTTATTCTTAATAAAATTACCAAGAGCGCTTCCATCAACGAGTCCCTGAGTAAGAGCGGTCTTTCTCTGCTCATAAGCTTCTAGGGGATGATCATGCTCTAAGGTATACTCAAGAGTATCCCTAAGGTTAAGTAAGTAATAGTATAGCTGGAATGTATAAGCACTAGTGTTATTCATACAGTTTCTTCTCCTTCAACTTGAGTGGTTTCACCCGATTTATTTTCATCGAATAAATTATACACATGTTTTAATATCTTTTCTGCGTATTTTTTTACTTCTTTTGGAGCCCTATTCATGGCAAAGGCGTTAGTGGGATATTCCTTAAACATAGGAATATCATTTCCTCCGTCTCCAACGACATAGACATTATCGTCGCTTATATTAAGCTTAGAGGCGAATAGTTTAGCAGCGCTTCCCTTATCGATACCCGCGGGTGAGAGCTCATCCACAAAGCCGCTCCAAGAGGATTCAACACTTGGATATTTCTCTCTTATCGACTCATTAACCTTTTTAGCGAGGTTTCTCTTTCTTTTAGAAAAACCGATAAAGAGCATTACCTTATAGACTTTACCGGAGCTGATTTCATCTTCAAAGTCTTCTCTTTTAAGAGAGTATCTCTCTTTATAGTTAAACTGAAGAGCGTAGATGAAGCGGAATAGTCCCCTCACTAAGAAGTTAAACTTATCAAAGTCTTCGATGCAGATGTTATATCTCTCTCCAACGAGAAGATGGGCGCGAGGGCTCGCGGTTACTTCTATCTCTTTAAGAGCGTCCATTATAAGCTCGTTATCAAAGTGAGTGTCTTGATAAATGATTCCGTTTTTATTAACAAGGAGCGCTCCGTTAGAGGCGATAATCCCCACCGGTCTATCAATCACTTTAGCGACCTCTTTCATATACTCATAGCTTCTAGAGGAGGCAAGAACCACTTCATTTCCCTCATCAATAAAAGAGCGTAAGAATTTAATATTTCTCTTACTTATCATGTTCCTCGGTCTACGGGGGAGGAATAATGTTCCATCAAGATCAGTCACTAAAAGTTTTTTAGGCATAAATAGTATTATATAGATTATGAAATAATCTCACAAGAGAAAAATAGGGGATATATATTCTCCTATTTTTACTTAGAAATATATATATTAGACGATTGGGTTTTCCGCTTCAATAACCCCGTATCCGCCTTCTTTTCTCTTATAGACGACGGCAATACGGTCATCCTCATTATCGAGGTAGAGAAAGAAATCATGACCAAGAGCGTCCATTCTCGTAATGGCCTCTTCCATGCTCATTCCTTCAAGGTAGTAAGACTTCGCTCTCACGACTATTTCTTCTTCTTTTTCTTTTTCAAGAGCCGTGACGACATTATCTAAAGCGATAGCCTCTCCGATAGAGAGTCTATCCTGGACATCTTTTGAGGCTCTGGTCTTGAGCTTTCTCATCTGTCCCTCGAGTTTATCAATGGCCATATCAATGGCCTTATATAGGTCTTCATCCTTAACCTCCGCTCTAAGAGTCACCTTAGGGAGGAAGATAGTGACTTCAACCTTTTGGACCGTGGTATGGGTGGAGCACACTACCCGGCAGTTAATGTTTTCTTCGTGCTTAAAATACTTATCCATTCTCTTCATCTTTTTCTCAACAGATGACGAAATAGCGTCGGTAATTTCAATGTTTTTTCCGATTATTTGGTAGTTCATGATAATTATCTCCTTTCCAAATTTATTTTCAGAAAGATTATTTCCTTTATTATAACAAAAAGTGGCCCCTATTTATAGCGGAAAAAAATATCTATATTTTTATTTACCTAAAAACTCTTTAATGGCGTCCACTTTATCAAGCTGCTCCCAAGGGAGAGAAATATCGTCTCTTCCAAAGTGGCCGTAGTTAGATAAATCGCTATACCAAAAGGAGGGAGAGGTAAGAGAGAATTGCTCTATAATCTTTCCCACTCTACAGTCAAAGACGTGGTCGATACACTCGAGGATTTTCTCATCGCTATATCTAGCGGAGTGATAGGTTTTAATGCCAATGGAGATAGGAGAGGGCTGACCAATGGCGTAGCTTATCTGAACAAGAATACGGTCAGCGACCTGTGCGGCCACTAGATTCTTTGCGATATATCTAGCCATATAGGCTCCGCTTCGATCTACTTTAGTGGGGTCTTTCCCGGAAAAGGATCCTCCTCCATGCTCAGCGCTTCCCCCGTAGGTATCCACTATCACCTTACGTCCGCTCATCCCTGTATCCGCGCTTGGTCCTCCTTTAACAAAGGATCCGCTTGGATTAACTAGATATTTAAAGTCAGTATTAAGGCCAAACTTTTTGGCCACTGGAACCATGATGTTATCATGGACAAAACTAGTAAACATATTCATGTCGGTATCAGGATTATGCTGAATAGACATAAGGAGAGTGTCTATTTTAATGTTATTTAGATCAGTATAATCAATTGTAGCTTGAGCTTTCATATCAGGGCGAGCCCATTCAAAAGCTCCTGACCTTCTTAGATCTGTGGCTCTTCTTACTAAAGCATGAGCAATCGATATGCCTAGAGGCATATAGTTAGGAGATTCACTGGTGGCGTAGCCAAACATAATGCCCTGATCTCCCGCTCCGAGATGCTCTGGGTCACTAGCGGTGACAGCATTATTAATCTCAGGAGACTGCTCCCTAATGAGGTTATAGACTTTGACGGTGTTGCCATTTGTCCCTAGTTCATCTTTATCATAACCTATATCAACAAGAGTGGCCTTTACGATTGGCTCAATCTCAATTTTAACGCTTG
>JAJQAM010000021.1:0-9048 GCA_021203805.1 Coprobacillus sp. | reverse complement strand
CCTATATCAACAAGAGTGGCCTTTACGATTGGCTCAATCTCAATTTTAACGCTTGAGGTTACTTCACCTGAGACATAGACCTCGTTTTCTCTCGCCATGACTTCAATCGCGACGTGAGAGGCTGAATCTAGCGATAAATAAGCATCTAAAATACGATCAGCGATTTGATCGCAGATCTTATCGGGATGTCCCATAGAGACGGATTCACTAGTAAATAAAGTTTTCATTTTCATAGATTAGAGTATTTCCTTTAAAAAATGCCTTCCAAGTTAGGAAGGCACCTTAATGTCTAAGCCTAACTTATCGTTCAAGACAATATATGTCTTGCTAGAAGAAGCACTTACTTTTGTGAGAAAGAGTTGCTACTGTGATTTTTCACTTCCATTCACAGATTCTGGATAAGTAGTAATTGTTATTATATGTAGAAGATAATATTTAGTCAACGAACTTATTTAATAAGTTCACCGTAGACCTCGCCTTTAACGGAGGATAGACCCGCGGCATTAGCCTCATCGGTATCGATATGACAGGCTAAAGCGAAGGTATCTTTCACTCTGATGACCACATCAGAGAAGATAAGAGATCTCTCGGGAGAAGTAATCTTAAGACTCACGATATCTCCGTTAGACACACCGGCTTCCGCGGCATCTTCTGGGGTCATATGGATATGACGCTTGGCCACGATGCATCCTTCCTCGAGGTCAAGCTCTCCGCATGGACCTACGAGTTTAATTGGAGCGCTTCCTTTGATATCACCGCTTTCTCTAATGACAGCGGGAACACCGAGGGCTCTCGCGTCAGTGGCGCTTACTTCGACCTGAGCTTCAGGGCGGTATGGTCCGAGGATTGAAACACCTTTAATGGTGCTTTTTGGTCCGACGATATCAAGACGAGTGGTCGAGACATACTGACCTGGCTGAGAGAGATAGGCTCTAACTTCGATATTAGCGTCCTCTCCACATAAAATTTTGAACTGCTCTTCATTAACATGAATATGACGAGCACTGGTTTCGACTAAAATTGGTTTCATATTTATTTACCTCAAATACATATTATATTCTTTCCCTTCTTTTTTTAAAAGAAAGAGAAAAAATATTCTTTTATATATTCTCATTTTCTATTTTTTTTTCTAAAATAAACGCATTATGGCGCGCAGTGTTAATAAACCATTTTATGCGGAGCTAGGCCGCTTCATTGTCACGGCGGTCGTTACCCTTCTTATCGATTACTTTGTTAATCAGCTTTTTCTTTGGATCTGTAACGGACTACCGAGCGTTTGGGCCACGGTTATCGCCACTGCTATGGGCTTTATTATAAGCGTCATTCCTAACTACTTTCTCTCAACCTTTTGGGTTTATAAAAGAGTAACTGAAAGAATCAAAAAAGAGAGCAAAACGGCATCATTTATTGTTAAATTTATTCTTTTATCTCTTGCCGCGCTTCTTATTAGTGTGCTCTTTATGTGGCTAGCGCAGTGGACATGCGAGGCCGCGTGGGGACTAGATATATCAAGTGAATACGGAAGACAAACTAGGGCAGAGTTTTGGGCGTATCTAGTCTGCTTTATCATAAAAAGCGCGATTGCTCTTCTCTTTAACTATTTCACCAGAAAGTTTGTTCTCTATAAGAGTGATACCTCTAAGGAGCATGCCTATGAAAGCATGGAAGAGTTTAGCAAGAGTGTAAATAAAGAAGAGGTAGAGGACACTACTAGTACGAGTAGCGACGAGAAAAAAGAGGAGTAAGGACTACTTCTATTTATAAATAAATATCGATATTTATTCATAACTTGCATAAAGGGCAAATTAAGAGTAAATTATAAATACTGAACTGCGCGAGTGGCGGAATTGGTAGACGCGTACGTTTGAGGGGCGTATTGGGTATCCAGTGTGAGTTCAAGTCTCATCTCGCGCACCAGAAAAAGAAATTAATTCTAGGTGAGATAGATAAGGAATGATTAATTTACTTTATGGTGGAAATGAATACATTTTCAAAGGAATGGTAATTTCATTCCTTTCTTTAGTTAAGCATACGAAATGCCCTATTCATGTCTATTTTTTAACGATGGATTTAAGAGATATTAACCCAAGCTATATACCCCCAACTGAAGAAGAATTTGCCTATTTAGAAAAGATTTTGAAAAAAGGAAACGAAGAAAACGAAATAACAGTGATCGATCTTTCTAGGGAGTTTAGGGAACAGATGCTTGACGGAGTAAATAACGGACACGCCTACGCTACTCCATACACCATGCTTCGCCTTTTTATTGATGAAATAGAGGGACTACCTGATAAGCTCTTGTATCTAGATTCCGATACAATTATTAATAGTGACCTCGAGCCTTTCTATAACATTGATATCTCGGATTATGATATCGCTTGCTGTAAAGACGCAAATAACTGGGGCTCTCCGTCTAGGTGGAGATTTGCTCACTACTTTAACGCCGGAGTCCTTCTTATAAACCTCAAAAGACTAAAAGAAAATGGAAGAATTAGGGACGCGAGAAATCTCGTTCATGATAAGAAGATGTTTTATGTTGATCAGCAGGCCCTTAATATTGCGATTAAGGATAAATTATTTCTCGGAGAGAAATATAACGAGAAAAAGAAGTATTACCCAGAGGTTGTCGTTCAGCACTTCTGCTCGGTAAGAAAGAAATATGGGTGGCGATATATTAAGCCATGGGAAGTTAGCGAAGTAAAAAAGAAAATGAGCGCTTATAATGATATATTAGATGAGTACGAAAAAAGGATGAAGGAGCTAGGACAATGAAAAATTTAGAGAAAGTAAAACCATATCTTTGGATAGCAAAACTCGTCGGCGTTATTCTCGCTGTTTTATCTTTTTGCATGCTCTTTGGAGATCAAGCTAGAATCGATAGCTACGGCACCACTACAACATACGGATTTAGTGAGGTAATTTTTAAAAATGGGTTTAACGGGGCCCTCGGTTTTATTGGTTATTTATGCGTTATCGCTAGCGGAGTCCTACTACTCTCTTCCTATATCTTAGAGGCAAAGGGAAATAGAGAGAAAGCAGTTAAAAATATTAATCTTATATCCCTTATTTGCAGTGTTATTGCCCTTTTTGCTATTGCTTTTATACCTACAGTATTTCTTAATACCAAGCTTGACGGCGTCACTGGAAGCGCCTTATATACCGCCCAATCACTAACCGCTATGATAAGTGCTCTTATCGTCGCTCTTATTAACATTTTCATCTATATGGTGGAGCCTCCTAAAAAGGAAAATAAGAGCGAGGAGACTGCTATAGAAGCAGAAACAAAAGAAGTAAAAGAAGAGCAGGAAAGCGAAGAAAATAATTCTTTATAAATAAAAAATTATAGTCAAGAGATAAAAATAATAGTAAGATATAAAGCGCTAAAGGAAAAACGATATGCCACAGCAAGAGAAAAAATCAGGTCCAAGTTCTGTCACACTAATGATTGTTAGCTGTGTTTTTCTCTTTCTTGCTGTCCTTATGATGTTCTTCCCAAACATCATTTGCCACAGCATGCCAAGAGATGTTTATGCGGCATTCCGCCTCTTCTTTAATAACCAAGCCTATGCTGGTTATAAAGGCATTTGGCCTGTCTTTGTGGGCTATATGCTACTCCTAGCATGCGCGATTCTAACTCTCTTCATGGCATTACCATTTTGGCACTACGACTATAAGACAGAAAGAATTCTCTTTATTAGTTTAACCGCGGTGGAACTCTTCAGTGCCCTTCTCATCGGCCTTATTAATGTGTGGCTTTTAGCCTTTGATGGAATTCCGTTAGAGCAAATGATCATGCACGTAGGCCCATATGCTGTTATGGCGCTTACCGTTACCTGCGCCTGCTTTAATATCTGGTGCATTCAGCTCGATAAATAATTACCTTTGTATATATGAAAAAAGAGATCCCTTGGGGTCTCTTTTTCTATTAGCACCACTACCCAGTTAGAACTTAGTGGTGTCAAACTCTTTAAGAATTTTTCTTAGTGGTTTGATAGCCTTTTCAACATTACCCTCTATGAAGGGGTTACGGAGATGGTTCTTCTCTAAGGTTTCCACAAATGGAGACTTACCGCCGTACTTACAGAGTTTGACATACTTATTTAGTGTCTTCTCTCTATTCTTTAGACTAGAAGCAAGGAACTCAAAGGAGACAACCTGAGCTAAGGTATAGTCAATGTAGTAGAAGGCGGTCATAAAGACGTGAGACTGTCTGACCCAATACGCTCCATGCTCAAGATATGGGCACTCATCAAATTTAAGATGAGGAGTATATTTCTTCTGCATCTCGCGGAAGGCCGCACATCTCTCCATATGAGTGGCATCAGGGTTAGCGTAGACCCAATGCTGGAACTCATCGATAAGAACACCGTAAGGGAGGAACTGAATAGCGCCTTTTAGATGAGTGTATCTATATTTATCGACGTCTTTACCAAAGAACTCTTCCATATAAGGCCAGGTGAGGAATTCCATACTCATTGAGTGAATCTCACATGTTTCAAGGGTAGGATTACGATACTCAGGGATCTTAATGCTTCTTGAGCAGTAGAACTGGAAAGCATGACCAAACTCATGGGTTAGGGTTTCTATGTCCTGCTGAGTGCCGTTATTATTCGCAAAGATAAATGGAGACTCATAGCGGGGGATATAGGTGCAGTATCCTCCTCCCGACTTACCCGCTTTAGCATCGAGATCAAAGAGATGATGATCCTCCATGAAGTGGAAGCAGATTCCGGTTTCTTTATTAAGGTCGTCATACATCTTTTCCGCGGTCTTGACTTGCTCCGCGGTGGTGCCTACTGGCCTTGGGTTACCGCTCGTAAATTCAAGATTATAATCGTAGAACTGCGGGTTTTTAATGCCTAAACCTTTCATTTGATCCTTATATAGCTTTTGAGCAAGAGGGACTACACTTCGATAGATTTGGTCTCTATAGCCAGCTACCATTTCAGGGTTATAGTCCATTCTCCCAAGTCTCTTATAGCCTAGCTCTGTATAAGTTTCATAGCCTAGTTTATGCGCCATAGTGGTTCTAACATGCACAAGGTCATCGTAGATTTTAGCAAACTCATCTTCATGCTCCGCAAAGAAATTAGCGGAAGCAAGAGAAGCTTCCTTACGAATCTCTCTATCTTCGCTGACTGTATATTTGCCAAGTTGAGAGAGATTAAGGGTTTCGCCGTGGAAATCAATTTGAGCGGATCCAATAAGTTTTTGATATTCACTTACAAGGCGGTTTTCCTCAGCGAGCTCTCCCAAAATAGAGTCGTCAAAGGTCTCTACCTGCTGCTCATACAACTTAATAGCGTATGTTCCTAGATATTTCTCTAGGTCTTCTCTATAAGGAGCAGCGAGTAGTTCTCTAATAAAGAGATTAGAATACTTTTGAGCGTAGGGCATGACCTGGTCAGTGAGCTCCATGTTTTTGATGTTCACTGGGTCACGGGTATCAATAGAATACCTAATTTGAGCAATCTCAAAATCAGTGGATAAGTCATCAGTATACTTGTTCCATTTCTTGATGACTTTCTTAGCGGAAGTAATGTCAGTGCACTCGTGAATTTCATCCACAAGAGATTGAAGCTTTTTTTCGATCTTCTTTTGGGAAATAGGATGAATGACATACTCCTCAAAGGTTAGACTTGTTTCTTTCATTTTCTTTTCTCCTTTTTATAAAATTGAACTTTTTGCTTGGACTTTTGCAAGCTTAAAGATAAATCTAGTGGGAATAAATTGAATCCAGTAGTTATAGCCCACGACATCGCTATTATACTGGGCGGCATGACTTCTAAAAGAAGCGTCAAGCTCTTCAATATTAAGTAATAGTCCTTTTAATTTTTCGTTTTTTGATAAAGTGGGGGAGAGATTAATCGCATTTGTAAAATCACTTGTCACTACACTTAAGACTTCTTTTGTGCTTTGAAACTGATCGCTTCCAATGATCATTGGAGCGTCCACTTTTAGCTCGTCAAAATAAATAAGAGAAGGGACTTTTATGTCTTTATCTAAAGCGAGGGTATTATCTCTTAGCTCTTTAATAAAATCATATTTCGCTCTTAAGACATTATTAATAGCCACCGCTCTCGTGGTGAGAACTCTTTTAAAATAGCCATAAAAAATAAGGCCCATGATACAGATGACAATAAAGAGAATCACTAAGGCTAATATGATATAGAGAAGCACTTCCCACCAGGCCATTATCTTTTACTTATTTACTCCTAACTAACTTCCTATATTTTAGTGGTTTTTCCTTAAAAATACAAAAATTATATTAATCTTTGTATTCCCAATGTGCCTATATAATCCTTCTTTTAACCTATTTATTGCACAATTTAGTAAATTGTGGAATACTATTAGTAGAGGAAAAAGTAAATGAGTAAACCAATTGTGGCCCTTTTATATGACTTTGATCAAACTCTATCCACAACTGACATGCAAAACTATACGTTCATTCCAGCTCTTGGAATGACCCCAGATGAATTTTGGGGACAGACCACTAGATTTGCACAAAAGACTGGGATGGAAAAGATTTTGTCATACATGTATATGATGATTGTCTGCGCAAAAGATAGGGGCATTAAAATGGACAAAGAATTCTTAAATAGCTGCGGAAAAAATATTAAATATTATCCAGGAGTGTCCACCTGGTTTAAGAGAATTAATGAATACGGAGAGCAGCATGGAGTGAAGGTCGAGCACTACCTTGTAAGTAGCGGAACTAAAGAGATTGTCGAGGGCTGCTCCATCGCTGATGAATTCACCGAGATCTATGGATGTGAGTATTATTTCAATAAAGACGGAGAGGCTGTCTGGCCAAAAAGAGCGATTAACTACACGCAAAAAACTCAGTTTGTCTACCGTATCGCTAAAGGCGTATCCGATATTAATGATGATGACTCCGTGAATAAAAAAACCGGTCACCGTGTCCCTTATTCTAATATTATTTATATTGGAGACGGAACGACTGATATCGCCTGTATGACTCTTGTTAGAAGAAACGGGGGGAAGTCAATCGCGGTGTATCCAAAAGAGCAAAGCAGTGAAACCGTAAGAGGTATGCATCAAGACGGAAGAGTTAACTTCATCTGCAGGGCGGATTACACCGTGGGAAGCGATATTGAAAAAGTTATACAGCTTATCATTGACTCTGTGGCCCTTGATAATGAGATGACTAAAACTGAAGCCACACTCCTTAAAAAAGGATAATTGAGGTTCTTCATAATTTTTTGACCTCCTTTCATAATAAAGCATCCATTTATGGGTGCTTTATTTTTACATTAGAAAAAAATCAGAGTAAAATATAAATCGTGAGAATAAAAGAAAATGACTATATTGAAGTAACGATTAATGACATTCGTTACTATGGAGTGTTTTTTAAATACGGAAAGCTTAGCGGGATGGTTCACGTGAGTGAGATGAGTGATGAATTTGTGAGTAACATCAGAGAAATTCTCTCGCCAGGCGATAAAGCGGTGGTCAAAGTCCTTAAAATTGAAAAAAACGGCTTTATAAGAGCCTCGCTTAAACAGGTTCCTGAAGATAAGGCTAAAATAGTAAAGACTCCGAGAGAGGTATTTATCGATCATGGAGCGGACACATTACTCGAAAAATTACCAAGCTGGATAGAAAATACATTAAAGGAGATGAATCAATATGTCTAAGGTATTAAAAGTAAGTCTTGATAAAGCGGTAGATAGCGCCTCTTTAAGCGAATACAAAGAAAAAGTAAAGGAAATCAACGAGGGAATTAATTCTAAGTCCCTAAAAGGAAATGACTTTTTGGGATGGGCTGATTATCCTACAACATACGATACGGAAGAGCTTAAACAAATCATTAAAGACGCCGCTTACGTTAGAGAAAATTATGAGGTTTTAGTGGTATGCGGAATCGGGGGAAGCTACCTCGGTCCAAGAGCGGTTATCGAAGCCCTTAATGGGCTTAAGAACGATTCAGGCGTTGAGATAATCTTCTTTGGCAATACCTTCTCTCCTAACTACACCGCCCAGATTCTTAAGTATCTTGAGAATAAAAAATTTGCCATTAATGTGATCTCAAAAAGCGGGACCACAACGGAGACAAGTATCTCCTTTAGACTCGTTAAAGATCTCCTTGAAAAGAAGGTAGGAAAAGAAGAAGCAAGGAAAGCGATTTTTGCCACTACCGACAAAGAGAAGGGAGCTTTGAAGAGTTTATCAAATAAAGAAGGCTATCAAACCTATGTTCTTCCCGGCGATGTCGGAGGTAGATATTCCGTCTTTACCGCGGTTGGTTTATTCCCAATGGCGGTGGCTGGAATTGACGTCGAGGCTTTTATGGAGGGAGCCCTTCTTGCCTCTAAAGACACTAATAACGATGACCTAGCGTCTAATCCCTGCTACCAATACGCCGCTACCCGTGACTATATGTACCGCCACAATAAATCCGTCGAGATGTTTGTCACGTATGAGAGCCAATACACTCAAATTTGTGAGTGGCTTAAGCAGCTATTTGGTGAGAGTGAAGGAAAAGAAAAGAAAGCTCTTTTCCCCGCTTCTGCGACATTTACTACTGACCTACATTCCTTAGGTCAATTTATTCAAGACGGTACCCCTTTACTCTTCGAAACAATCATCTATGTAATTGAGCCAAAAGAGGACGTTATCATTCCAGGAGATAAGGAAGATCTAGACGGTCTTAACTATCTAGAAGGAAAGAATATTTCCTATGTGAATAGAAAAGCCTTTGAAGGGACACTTGAGGCCCATACCTCTGGAGGAGTGCCTTGTATCGTCATCGAGCTAGAAAAACTTGATAGCTATTCAATGGGATATCTACTCTACTTCTTCATGAGAGCATGCGCGATGAGTGCGTACCTACTCGAGATAAATCCATTCGATCAACCAGGGGTAGAAATCTATAAGAAAAATATGTTCCATCTCCTAGGTAAAAAAGGATATTAAACTAAACATTGTTTAGTTTATTTATATTGATTTTACCCTTAAAATATCAATAAAAATGCAATTGATTATTTTAGGGATAATCGCTATAATTATGTAGCATACATAAAAGCG
>JAJQAM010000059.1 GCA_021203805.1 Coprobacillus sp. | reverse complement strand
ATATAGAAAGAGGAATTTATATTATGAATTTTATGAAAGAGTATAGCGCTATTGAGGCGAAGCAGTATGAGCATAAGCCTCTTTATAAAGCGATAACCGCGAAAATTAAAGAGTATAACAGAATCTGTATCTTCCGTCATAATATGCCGGACTACGATGCTCTTGGCTCTCAGGTGGGCTTAGCCTACTGGATTAAAGATAACTTTGAGTGGAAGGAAGTAATGATTGTCGGAGACAATCATGTTACCTTCACTCCAAGGGTATTCCCAGCGATGGATGAAGTCGGGGACGAGTGGTTTAACGAGCCCTTCCTTGCCATTATCCTAGATAGCGCGGATGAATCACGCGTCTCGGATAGTAGGTGGAGAGGAGCAGAATTTAAGATTAAAATAGACCACCACCCTAATGTTGATAGCTATGGGGATATCGAGCTAGTGGATACTGATATGGCCTCGCTTAGCGAGCTTGTAGTCGACCTCGTATGCGGGGCGCCTAATACCTATATCAGTAAGGAAGCCGCTTCTAATTTCTTTATTGGAATGATTGGAGACTCAGGAAGATTTAGATATCCTTCCACTAATCTCCATACCTTTGAAACCGCGGAGATGCTTATTGGATGCGGAATCGATATTAATGAGCTTTATCTTAAGATGTATGAAAAGAATATCGATGACCTAAGGGCCACCGCTTACGTTTTAAATCACTTCTTCGTGAGCGAGCACGGCGTAGCCTATTATATCCTTCCAGTGGATGTCCAAAACGAATTAAAGATTACCACTGAAAGAGGAAAAGAGAATGTCAATCTCTTTGAGAATATAAATGGTATTAACGCCTGGTGCTCAGTAACAGAAGACCCTAAAGATCACTGCTGGAGAATCTCAATCCGAAGCAAAGAGAAACCAATTAATGGAGTGGCCTCGCTCTTTGAAGGCGGAGGACATCCAAATGCCGCGGGCGCAAAGATTTGGAGTCTTGACGATCTTCCCCGTCTTATCGATGAGCTCGATAAACTCTTTATGTGGGACTAATTTATCTATAAATATAATTTAAAAATAAACATTACATATCAAATATTTTGGCATGGCTTCCAGTCCGGGTAAGGACGAGAATCATTCGGTTTTTCTCATACTTATAAATTAGAACCCAATCAGGCTCGATATGACACTCTCTATATCCAATGTATTCGCCCTGTAATTTGTGGTCTCGATATCTCTCTTCAAGAGGTTTTCCTTCTTTAAGTAACTCCACGACAGCATATAACTTTTTTAGGTCTTTGCCGCCTTTCTCAACTTTTGCTAAATCCTTTTTAAATCTATTAGAATAATAGACTTCGCAAGTCACTTATGAAGATCCTTCCACATTTCATCTAAGTCGGTGTAGCCTTTATGATTTTCAGGATGCTCCGCGATATCATCGCATTCCTTCATAGCTTCAAGAGTTTCTTCACTAGGCTCCCCATAGTCATCATCAAGATATAAATCAAAAGGAAGACCATTGCACATAATTGTCTTTCTTAGGAAGACATTAATTGCCGTTGTGAGGTCAAAACCTAATTCATTAAAGATTTTAGTAGCCTTTTCTTTGATTTCCTTGTTAGTGTTAACATTAATTTTGCAGTCATACATGATGGTAGCCCTCCCTATAAGGTTATCATCATTATATTTACTACCTTTTAGGTAGTCAATAGGCAGAAAATTAACGCTGTTCATAAATTACCTCCTATTATATATGTGTAGAAAAACCGCATTAATGCGCAAAAAAAATAAAAAAATATTTATTTGTCAGAAAAAGATATATACGTATACCAAAAATTGCGACATAATTTGATCTAACTAGGCATAATATCCACTTATTTTCATTTTCCTTATGGCAAGCAAAATACCATCCTAAGGGAAGGTATTTTCTCTTTATAAGAGAGTAGATAATAGATATACTATAAGTGTATGTTTGTCCCTCTTCATATTATCAGTGGTTATTCCTTTCTTGAAAGTGGTCTTACTATTGAAAAGATAGTAAACTCTATTAAAAAGAATAACCTAATAGGCGCAGGTCTATGTGACCTAGGGGTTTTATATGGCCTTCCATCTTTTATGCACTTTGCTAGGGATAATAATTTTAAAGCGGTCCCCGGAATAACCCTTGATATTGAAGGAGAGGAAATCTCTTTATATATCACTAGTGAAGAAGGCTATAGAGAGATATGCGCTTTAACGCCTCTAATTAAAGGAAATGCGCTTCCCTTAGAAACAATAAAAGGAAGAGTTAGTCATGTAACCGCTGTGCTTGACACCAATACTCCCGCTTTTAAAGAGCTATTTAGAGATAAAGAAGCAGCGAGAAAAACACTTCTAGAATATGATAAATGCTTTAAACAGCTCTACTTAGGAATTGAAGTAACTACAAAAGAGGAGAAAGCTTTTGCGGATCAAGTAAGAGAGTTTAGTGAGACTTATCCATATGATCTCGTGGCCTTTCCTAAGATTAGGTATGAAAAAGAAAAAGACGCGATTGTCATTAAGATAGTCGAGGCCATTAAAAACGACACTACTCTTGAAGAAAAAGGTGCCACTGGGGAGGAGTGCTTCCACGAGGAGAAATACTACGAAGCAAGATATACAAAAACGGAAATAGATAATACAGAAAAAATTCTTAATTCTTCGACTTTTGACTACTTCATAAAGAGAGGAAATCTCATTAAATATGAAGTAAGTGACTCTAAAAAGGAGCTACGCTCTCTTAGCATGAAAGGGCTAAGTGAGAGAAATCTTGATAATAAAGAGGAGTACACTACTAGACTAGATAAAGAGCTAGATGTCATCGACTCAATGGGCTATAACGACTACTTCCTTGTGGTCAGTGATTATGTAAAGTACGCTAAAGATAATAAGATACTTGTGGGTCCAGGGAGAGGAAGCGCGGGAGGATCACTCGTCGCCTATGCCCTAAAAATAACCACAATTGACCCCATTAAAAACGACCTTCAGTTTGAAAGATTCCTTAATAAATCACGTCAGTCTCTTCCAGATATTGACGTCGACTTTATGGATACGAGAAGAGACGAGGTTACGGACTATGTCCGTAATAAATACACTCATGAAAGAGTGGCTAATATCGTCACCTTCCAGACCATCCTAGCGAAACAAGCCCTAAGAGATATCGGAAGAGTGTACGGCTATAACGCGGCTCATATCGATAGACTCTGTAAGATGCTATCGAGATCTAATGAATCTCTTAAAGACTGCTACCGCCATATTAAAGAATTTAGAGAGGAAGTAGACCGAGATAAGTATGTTCTCGAGATTGTTACCCTTGCTTCCTATATCGAATTTCTTCCTAGACAAGAAGGAATCCATGCGGCGGGAGTGGTTCTTAATAACGATGCTCTTGAGACTGCTATCCCTGTTAAGGTGGATATATTTGGAAACTATATCACTCAGTATTCAATGGAATATCTAGAGGAACAGGGTTTCCTTAAGATGGACTTTCTTGGAATAAGAAACCTCACCACTATCGATGAATGTATTAAGCTAATAAGTAGGACTAGAGGCATAGAGCTAGATCCATCAAGTCTTGATTACGATAGAAAAGAAACATATGAACTAATCTGCTCTGCTAATACAATGGGTATATTCCAGCTTGAAAGCGCCGGGATGAAAAGAGCGATAAAAACGCTTGAGCCAAGCTGCTTTGATGACGTTGTAGCGCTTCTTGCTCTCTTTAGACCGGGGCCAATGGAGTCAATTCCGGAGTATGCTAAAAGAAAGAAATTAGGAGCAAATATAACCTATTCCTCTCCTGAGATGGAGAAGATACTCGCCCCAACGTATGGCATAATTGTCTACCAAGAGCAGGTCTCTTCGATCGCCACCGCAATGGCGGGACTCTCTGGAGATGAAGCCGATAACTTTAGAAGAGCGGTCTCTAAAAAAGATAAAGAGAAGATGAAATCACTAAAGAGTGAGTTTGTCGATGGAGCGGTCAAAAATGGCTATAGCGAAAAAGAAGGAGAAGAGACCTTCGCTCTTATTGAGAGATTTGCCTCCTACGGCTTTAATAAATCACATGCCGTGGGATACGCTACGGTCACCATGATGATGAGCTATCTAAAAGCAATGTTCCCCTTAGAGTTTTATACCACTGCGCTTAACTATGCATCCTCTTCAAGCGATTTTAAGTTTAATGAATACTTATACGAAATAAAAAAGAGCGGCTACAAAGTCCTTCTTCCGAGTGTTAACGTCTCCTCAACAAAGTTTGAGCTTTATAACGGAGATATCTATTATCCCCTTTCAGGGATAAAGAATATTCCCCAGGCCTTTGTAAACCTCATCATCACGGAAAGAGAAAATGGACCCTTTACTGATTTTTATGACTTTATGGTGAGGATGTATCCCTATAAGATAACAGAAAACCAGGTCAGTAAACTAATCGATGCGGGAGCCTTTGACACTCTTAATCCTTCAAGGGCCTCACTAAGGGCCTCTATAGTCTACGCCATGCAGTACGCTAAGCTAGCGGAGGGCGATAGGGGAATGCTTAACCTTGCGGTCTCGCTTCCTAAGCCAAGGCAGATAGTTGTCGAAGATGACCCAAAAGAAAACCTAGAGAAAGAGTATGAATCACTTTCTACGGTGATAAGCTCGAGCCCTCTTGATTTCTATAGCGAGAAGATAAGAGCGTATAAGCCCACGCCGATAAGTGACGCTACTAGTCAAAATAAAGAATATACTCTTGCGGGATTAATTATCTCAAGGAAGATAATAACCACTAAGAGTAAATCCCAGATGGCGTTTATTAAGATCTTTGATGACTCGGGAGAAATAGAGATGACTGTCTTCCCTTCCCTTTACGCCAAAGTGGGAACAAGTCTCTCCGCCTACTCTCCAGTTATTGTGAGAGGGAAAATTGATAAAGAAACCTTTGTCGCTGATGATATTATTTTAGTGGGAGATAGTAATGAGTAAGCTAGTTGTGGTAGATGGTAATTCTCTCCTTTTTAGAGCCTACTATGCGACTTCTTATAGCGGGGAGATTATGAGAACATCCTCAGGGATTCCCACAAACGCAATTTTTGCGTTCTCTTCAATGATTAATAGAATCCTAAAAGACGTAAATGAGGGCGACTATTTTATGGTGGCCTTTGATACCGGAAAAGCGACCTTCCGTCATGAGGAACTCGAGACTTATAAAGCTAATAGACACGCGGCCCCGGAGGAGCTAGTGGAGCAGTTTCCTATCTCAAGAGAGTTTCTTAAAGCCCTTGGAGTGTTTCAGTTTGAAGAAGAAGGCTTTGAAGCCGATGATATCGCTGGGACCATGGCGAAAACCGCGGCTCGTCAGGGAATTAAAGTTAATGTTTATACCTCAGATAGAGACTTCCTCCAGCTTGTGGATGATCAGATTTCCGTGACTCTTCTTAAGAAAGGAATGAGTGACACTGAAACTTATAATAGAGAAAAAGTCATTGAAAAGTTTGGCTTTGGCCCGGAGCATATCATTGACTTTAAAGGCCTAAGAGGAGATAGCTCAGATAACCTTAAAGGAATCAGCGGAGTGGGCGACGTCACGGCGATGAAGCTCATTCAAAAATATGGCGATTTTGACTCGATTGTAAAGGCCATGGAAACTGAAAAAGGAAAAGTCGCAGAAAACATTGTAAAGGAGCAGGACGAGGGAAGAAAATGCCGTCACCTTGGACTCATTCTTACGGATTTAGAGCTTCCTTTTAGCTTAGAAGACACAAAATATGAAGGCTACTCCTTTGATAAAATTAAAGACTTTTGTGATAAATACGAGCTCAAAACCTTCCTCAATCGTCTCATTAATAAATGGAAGAAAAATGAAGAGGAAGAGGAGTATGAAGTAGAAAGCGAAGCGCCCACTGACTTAAACAATGTCAAAGAAGTGGGAATCGCCATCGATTTAGAAGATGAGAGCGATTACTATGGCTCTAAAGTATACGGACTCGCTCTTTATATAAACGGACATAACTACTACCTAAATATTAATGATTTAAAGAAAAATAATGCCGTTTTATCCCTTTTAAGAGATAAGAATGTTAAAAAATACTGCTACGACTATAAGAGCATTAAAGTGGCTCTCTCTAATGAAGGGATAGCGCTAGAAGGACTTGAGTTTGATATCTTAATTGCGGCCTATCTTCTTGATACCTCGCTAAATAAAAACGCGGAGCATATTTTCTCTTACTATGGGGCAAATATCTCTTCAAAAAAGGAAGATCTATTTAACTATGACGAGGGAGATAAACTAAGAGCGAGTAAGATAGCTCATTACTCCTATACTCTTCATAGCAAAGTAAATGCAGATCTATCCATGGCAAACGCTCTTGATCTATATAGGAATCTAGAGCTCCCTCTAGTGGACACTCTCTCCGATATGGAAATAGAGGGATTCCCCCTAGATAAGAATACCCTTGATGTCTATGGAGCTCAGTTTCAGGAAAATATCGCTTCCCTTGAAAAAGAGATTTATGCCCTAGCGGGACACGAGTTTAATATCAATTCCCCAAGACAGATCGCCACTGTCTTATTCGACGAGCTTGGCCTAAAGGATAAAAGCGGAAAGCAGCAAACCGCCGTGGAAAACCTTCAGGAAATTGTGGATGAACACCCAATCGTGAGTAAGATTTTAGAATATAGAAAATATTTTAAGCTCTTTTCTACTTATGTTGAGGGTCTAGAAAAACATATAAGAAAAGATAATAAGATACACGCTCAGTTTAATCAGGCCTTAACCCAAACTGGAAGGCTATCCTCCTCTAATCCTAATCTCCAAAACATTCCTATAAGGAATGAAGAGGGAAAAATCATTAGAAAAGCGATGTTTTATGACGATGATAATGTCGAGATTTTATCGCTTGATTATTCCCAGATTGAGCTTCGCGTTCTCGCCTCCATGTCAGGGTGCGAGGCCATGAAGAATATCTTTAAATCAGGACTCGATATTCACTCTGAAATGAGTAAGAGTATCTTTCATTTAGAGGGAGAGCCCACCGATGAACAGAGAAGAAAAGCTAAGACCGTTAACTTTGGAATAATCTACGGAATAAGCGACTGGGGCCTAGCGGATAGACTTGATATCCCCCTTAAAGAGGGAAGAGAAATCATAAAGAACTTCTATGAAGCCTTCCCAGAAATAGAAGCTTTCTTTGAAAAAATAAAAGAGGACGCGGATAAAAACGGATATGTCTCGACTTGCCTAGGAAGGAGAAGATATATCAATAGCGATGGAGCGGATTATCAGACAAGAGAATTCCTTAAAAGAGCGGCGATAAACGCGCCTATTCAAGGAAGCGCTGCCGATCTTATTAAAACCGCGATGGTCAAATGCGATAAAGCGATTAAAGAGAGAGGCCTAAAGACTAAAATGATTCTTCAAATACACGACGAGCTTATTTTTAAAGTGCCGCTAGACGAGAAAGAAATCGTCATGCCCCTCTTTACTGATATCATGCAGCACGCCCTAACGCTTGATGTTCCGCTTGAGGTCAAAGGCGGATTTGGTAAAGACTGGTTTAGTATAAAATAGAGGTTAAAAATGCCCGAGCTTCCAGAAGTAGAAACGATTAAAAATATCCTCGCTAATTCGGTTACTGGAAAGACTATAGTAAGCGTAGATATTTTCCGCGAGAAATCGGTCCTAAATGATAGGGATTATTTTTGCAAGGCATTAAAAGGAAAAACGATTGAGGAAATAGGGAGAAAAGGAAAATTTCTTCTCTTTTATTTAAGTGATGATTATGTCATTTTCTCTCATCTTAGGATGGAGGGGAAATACTACCTCTATGATGAGGAAAAAGAGAACAGTAAATACGCAAAAGTGGTCTTTCATTTCTCGGATAACACGAAGCTTTGCTATGATGATTCCCGCTCCTTTGGAATTATGAAATTAACAACAAAAGAGGCCCTTTCTGCAGAAAAAGAGATTAAAAAACTCGGCTTTGAGCCCTTTGAGATAGAAAATGTCGACTTTTTAATAAAGCGTAATAGAAATAGCAAAAAGCCGCTAAAAAGCACTCTTCTTGATCAAAGTCAAATATCTGGACTAGGTAACATCTATAGCGATGAGGTTTTATTCCTTTCTAAGATGCATCCACTAACGGAAAGTAGGTGCCTAAGTGAGAGCGATTGGTGGGAGATAGTAAATAGCTCTAAAAAGGTCCTAAATGAGGCCATAAAAGCAGGCGGCTCCACTATCCACTCCTATCACCCCGCGGAAGGGATTGACGGCATGTTTCAAACGAGGCTTAATGTCTACGGTAAAAAGGGAGATAGCTGCCCTGTATGTGGTCACGAATTGTATTATAAAAAAATAGGGGGCAGAGGAACCACTTGGTGTCCCGTCTGTCAGAGAAAAAAATACCCGCCATATTATATCGGGCTCACCGGACCACTAGCGTCTGGAAAGAGCACCGCGATGGATATATTCTCTAAGAATGGGGCCACTACTATATCCTGCGATGAGATTGTCCATAAGCTTTATGAAGATAGTAATGTAACGAGTAAAATTGCTAAGATTATCGGTCATGATTTTGAAGGCGGTTTCTCTAGAGAAAAGCTAAGAGAAGAATTACTTTCTAATCCAAAAGCGGAAAAGAAAGTCGATACCTATGTTCATAAACTCGTTAGAGAAGAGGTTGAAAAAGAGCTAGCAAATAGTAAAACTAGGCTAACAGCTGTGGAGGTCCCGCTTCTCTTTGAAGCTCACTTTGAAAATCTATTTGACTATATAGTGTGTGTGGCGGCTCCCGATAAAAAGAGAAACGAGTATCTTACTAAGAGAACTAATGGAGACGCTAGGGCCTTTAATGAACTACAAGCGCTAAATAAAAACCCCAATGAATTCTACGCGTCTAGGTCTGACTTTGTGATAGAAAATGATGGGGATATCTCTAGGCTTGAAAAACAAATTAAAAATATAGTTAGTAAAGTGGGCCTTTAAGGCTAGATAAGACAATCTCTCGATAGCAATTATTTTGAAGAATAGATCTTAATTTTTTTGCGTTATCTTTTCCTACTTGGGATTTTGTTTCGTAGTGTCTACTTACTTCCTCTATAGAGTACTGACTTGTAAAGATAGTGATAAGATCATGTGTCGCTCTAAACTCTAGAATTGGGATAACAATCGCGTCTCTTACGTAGTCATTTACAAACTCGCTTCCAAAGTTATCTAAGACGAGAACATTACACTGAGAGTATTCTTTAATCATATCCTCTTGCTCGTAGCGCTTGGCACTAGCTATTTCTCTTATTCTATCTTTAGCGTCAAGGAAATAGATTGGGCCCTCGCTTTTTGAGGCGTATTCATTAGTGATTGCCACCGCTAGATAAGACTTACCGCTTCTTGGAGTGCCCTCTATATAAGTCCACTCCTTTGACTGGATAGCTCTTCTAAGAGCCTCCGCTCTTGCCGTGGATTTATCGATATTTCTTCGGTTAGCGTTAAGCCAGCTTGATGGGAAGTCCATAATCTCGTACTGACGCTGAAAGAAGTAGTCATTAATAATTTCTTTACACGGAGAGCTACTTTCCTCCGCCACTCCGCAGTAGACAGAGAGGTTGATACTTGTCAAGGGTTCATTCTTCTCGCAATGCGCTTTCCCAGGACAGTTTTTACAGTAGAGATAAGAGATCATATAGTCATAAACCTTATCGTAGTATTTATCGATAAGTTCATCACTTAGTCCCTCTGGAAGAGGAACCTCGTTTTTATGATCACTTATAAACTGCTTCCAGCTTGCCTCTAGGGAAGTATCATTTTCAACGCTAAAATCAATGCTTATTTTTTCAAAGTCAGCCATTATCCATTTCCTTCATAAGAGCGTCCCACTCTTCTTCGCTTATTTCACTATTTTTATTTTCTCTCTCGCTATTTAACTCTTCACTAGTATCACTACTTTCTTCTTCGCTATAAGTAGGCGGTTTATCGGGTTTCTTCTTTCGCTTTTTAGCGACGCTATTTAAATATTCCATCGCGTCAAGAGCGCAGCTGACCTTTGCTCTTACAAGTGAGGCCGCAACTTTCTCCATATAAAGCCGAGGAAGCGTTCCATTTTGCGTGGCTAAGGTATAATCAATTAATGCGTTAATCACCGAGTTAGCGAGATGATATTTACTTGAGATATCATCGATTAAGATGAGATCAGCGGGAGCTGGCTCCGCCATCTCGGTTCTAATAGAGAGATATTTTGCGGGAGCGGTGGTCTCCATAAGATCAATCTTTTTCCCAAGCATTGAGTCAGAAGAGACTAGACGAGGGGCATCGCCAGTGTCATCTCTATTGACATAGGATGAGCGGAAAGCTCTTGAAAAGATGATCTTTTCTCTGAGGCTAGAGAAGTCAATTCTTTGTCCTTTAGGACGAGTTACATCATAACTAGAGGTAATAACCTGAGCAATCTGCTCCTCATTAAGACCGTTAAGAGTGGCGAGTCTACTTATCTCTTCCATTTCTTTCTTTGATAAGGACTTCTCAGTAATTGTATTAACAGGGGAGAACTTTTCGCACCCCATAAAGAATTTCTCATATGAGAAATCAGAGTTAACTTTACTTCTATTAGTGCCCTTTAGGGCCTCGTTATTAATCGACTCCTGAAAGATAGGATTAGAGAGGTCAGGGGTATAAACCTCTTGGAAAGAGGAGGAGATATCTCTTCCCTTCTCACTATCATCATAGGTTTTATAAAGCGATTTGATTCGCTCCGCCTCGCTCTCTCCGATTGCCTGCTTAAATAGACCATAGTATATCGTATTATTAAAGAAATCACTTGGAGTGTGAGGAGCGTAGACTTCATAGTGATATATGGTGCTACTTGTCTCCTCTATATAAGTCTTAAGAAGACCTATTCCTTCTAGCTTTTCTCTGGCGCTTATAAAGTCCGTGGTATTTATTCCCATGCGGTTAAAAAGACTCTCGTGCGTGGACATTGATAAAACCTCTTGGTTTTTAGCCTCGCTAAGAAAAGTAAAATAAAGGGCCACCGCTTCAAAGCCGATGATGGGCTCATAGAGATTTACGATAGTTTCTCTATCATAATCCGCGACAAGAGAGACCATGCTTACCGATAAATAGTCAGACTGAGATAAAACCTTCATAGTCTTTATTATAAATAAAGTCCGCTAATAGTCTAATATTAATTTAGCGCTTTTCTCTCGGTGGAAAACTTATCCACCTCGCTTTACTAGCATAGGCCTATAAATAAAGGCGTTTATCTCTTATATTTCTCTTTTTTTCCACATTTCATTTTGTGGGCAAATTATTATAAATAATTTACAAAGCGGGGAAACACCACTAAACTATAAGTTAGAAAATTAATAGATAAAGGAAGTAGTCATTATGGGAAAGAAAATTGCCGTTTTAACTAGCGGGGGAGACGCCCCAGGAATGAATGCCACTTTAAGAGCGGCCATCAGAGCGGGTATCCACTACGGAGATGAAATGTATGTCATTTATGACGGACTAGAAGGCCTCGTAAATGGAGACATCGAGAAAGTTGATAAATCCTTTACCGGGGGAATTATAAATAGAGGAGGCACCGTTATTAGAACCGCTCGTTTCCCTCAGTTTACTGATATAGAAGTTCAAAAGAAAGGCGTTGAGCAACTCGAAAAAAAAGGCATAGACGCTGTCATTGGAATTGGAGGAGATGGGTCATATCATGGTCTACTCGCTCTCTCTAAGCTAGGAGTAAACGTCATCGGTCTACCCGGAACAATAGATAACGATCTTCAGTCTAGCGATGAAACAATTGGTTTTAACACGACGCTAGAAACAATATGCGACGCCGTAGATAAACTAAAAGACACCGCCTCAAGCCATCAGCGCTGCTTTGTTATTGAAGTCATGGGTAGATACTGCGGCGATCTTGCGTTGTACGCCTCTATCGCGGAAGGCGCCGAGGCCACGATTACCTATGATAAGAAAATCCCTGATGAAGAATTATATGAAAAGATTAGAAAAGTTAAAGCCGCAAGGAAATCTCACTGCATCGTGATTGTCAGTGAAAACCTCCTCGATGTTAATGAACTCGCTAAAAAGATACAGGAAAATACCGGCTACGAGACTAGGGCTCAGGTGCTCGGTCATATGCAGAGGGGCGGTAATCCAAGCGCCTCGGATAGAATTCTTGGAGCGAGGCTAGGCGTAAGAGCGGTTGAGCTAATTAACGAAGGCGCAAGAAATAGAGTCGTAGGCGTCGTCGGGGGCGAGGTTAAGGATATGGACCTAGAGGAATCGCTAAATGTCCCAAGAGTGCCTAACGAAGAGTTTATTAAACTCTTAGATATTTTAAGTGAGTAAATAAATAACCTATGAAAAACGTTATTAGTTTAGATATCGGTGGAACGAACTTTCGTATTGCTTTAGTAAGCCCGGATTATGAGCTAGTTAAAGTAGAGAGAAAAGAGAATAAATGCTACGGAAATGTAGAGATGTTTTATAGTGAAGTTATCTCTCTTATCGATTCCTTAGGAGCCGACTTTAACGATATAGAGTGTATCTCTATCGGAGTGCCCGGAAGGGTAAGAAAAAACGGAATGATCGACGCTCTCCCAAATATTGGAATTAATAACGTAAACCTTAAAGGAGTCTTAGAAAATAAATACCCAGTTCCCGTTTATATCGCTAATGACGCGGAGATGGGACTACTCGCAGAAGCGGTCAAAGGGAACGGAAAATGCTATGACGGGGTCTATTTTATTACCATCTCCACCGGAGTAGGTGGAGCGTTTGCCTATAAGGGAAAAGTTAAAAACTACGGAAAAGAGATCGGTCATATTCCTATGACCTTAAACGGAGTAAATTACGACTTTGAAAGCATCTGCTCGGGAAGAGGGCTTGTTCATATGTCCCATATGTTTGGCCTCTCTATTGAGAGAGCTAGTGAATTCTTTACCCTCGTAAGAGGGGGAAATAAACTCGCTCTTGAGATCTATAATATCTGGCTAACTCTCTTTAGCGAGTTTCTTCAGTATACGAAAAAAATCTATAATCCAGATATCTATACCTTTACGGGAGGAGTCTTTAAAAATAAAGATTTAATTTTACCAAAATTAAAGGAGATGAATCCCACTTTAAATATGGTAGAATGTTATTACAGCGAGGACGCGGGACTAGTTGGAAGCGCGGCCTACGGATTTAGTCAAAGGGAAGAAGAAAGACAGTGAAAATTACATTACATGACGGCTCACTAAAAGAGATTGATAAGGAGAGCGAGGAAGCGTTTAGAACGCTTAATCACTCCACCGCTCACCTTCTCGCGGAGGCGGTTTTAGCTTTATATCCAGACGCAAAGCTTACCATCGGCCCTTCGATAGAAGAAGGCTTTTACTATGACATTGATTTCGGAGTCCCCTTTACGGAAGATGATCTCGCTCCTATTGAAGCCAAGATGAGAGAGATAAGTAGTAAAGGCTACGATATTACCTATATGACAATGACGAAAGCGGAAGCCCTCTCTTACTTTAAGGATAATCCCTATAAAGTGGAGCTTATAGAAAACCTTAGGGACGGAGATATCTCCGCGTTTAAGCAAAATGATTTTATTGATCTTTGTAGAGGGCCTCACGTTTTAAATAGCTCCCTAATTAAGCACTTTAAACTTCTTAGCGTGGCCGGAGCCTACTGGAGAGGCGATAGTAAAAATAAGATGCTTGTCAGAATATACGGTACCTCTCACTTCTCTGAGGAGAGCCTACAAAGCTATCTCACTCTCGTAGAAGAAAGAAAAAAGAGAGACCATAGAGTGCTTGGAAAGCAGCTTGACCTTTTTATGATTAGCGAATACGGACCGGGCTGTCCTATCTGGCTCCCTAACGGGATGAGTATTAGAACAGAGATAGAAAATCTAATTAAAGATCTTTTAAATAAATATCACTACCAGCTCATTCAGACTCCAATTATTTTAAGTAGAGAGCTATGGGAAACCTCGGGGCACTGGGATCACTACCAAAAGAATATGTACACTACGAAAGTGGATGATAGAGATTTTGCCATTAAGCCCATGAACTGCCCTGGCTCAATCCTTGTCTATAATAGCACGCTCCACTCCTATAGAGACCTACCAGTAAGACTTGCGGAGTTTGGCTTAGATCACCGCCACGAAGCAAGCGGAGCCCTTAACGGCCTATTTAGAGCAAGAGAGTTTACTCAGGACGACGCTCATATCTACTGCACAAAGGAGCAGCTTGAGAGCGAGATTAACGGGTGCATCGCTTTCTTTGATGAAGTTTATTCTCTCTTCCATCTCGATTATTCAATCGAACTCTCTACTAGACCTGAAGAAGACTTTATTGGAGACATCGCTATTTGGGATAAAAGTGAACAAATTTTAGAGGACGCTATTAAGAAAACTGGTCGCAAGTATGAAATTAATAAAGGCGATGGAGCCTTCTATGGCCCTAAGCTTGACTTTAAAGTTAGAGACAGCATGAATAGGGTGTGGCAGTGCGGAACGATCCAGCTTGATATGAACCTTCCTCACCGCTTTGGCTGCTTCTATATCGATTCTAACGGAGAGAAAGTAGAGCCTATAATGATACATAGAGCGTGCCTTGGCTCTATAGAGCGCTTTATCGGCGTTATTATCGAGCATTTTGCGGGAGCGTTCCCTCTTTGGCTTGCTCCGGTTCAGATCGCAATACTTCCAGTTAATAACGAGTTCCACCTTGAATACGCAAGGGAAGTAGAAGCAAGACTTGAGGAAAAAGGCTTTAGAGTGACTCTTGATGACTCAAATGAAAAGCTTGGCTATAGGATGAGAAACGCCCAGATGAAGAAAGTGCCCTTTACCGTTGTTATTGGAGATAACGAAAAAGGAAACGGGTCAATCACCTATAGAACATATCACGATAAAGAGCAGGTCACAGTGCCTTTAGATGAGTTTATTAATCTTCTTATCCCTAAAAGGGATAAAAGAGAAATTGACTAAGAGATATTTAGTCTTGACAGACTAAGCTATATTTGATAAATTATAGTCTGCAAATAGAAAGTAGAAGCACCCCTTCTCACCTGAGCGAGTATATTGCTAGGTAAACGCTATTAATGAACGAGTAGATTTTATTAATACGAGTAATGGGTGCGGCTACGCAGCCATTTTTATTAAGAAAAGGGAGGAATAGACTTATCCCAGACACTAATAGTAAATATCAGCAGCAACTACCTGCTAAAAGTCACGAGCTTGTCAACGACGCGATTCGTTTCCCGCGTGTTCTCGTGATTGGTCCGGATGGAAATCAGCTCGGCGTCATGTCAAGTAGAGACGCTCAGATGAAAGCTAATGACTTAGGGCTCGACCTATACTGCGTCGCTCCTAATGCAGAGACCCCAGTATGTAAAATTCTTGATTACTCTAAATACCGCTACGAGCAGAAAAGAAAAGAGAGAGAATCAAGAAAGAATCAGAAAACAGTGGAAATAAAAGAGATTCAGCTCACCCCACAGATCTCTCTTCACGACCTTGAAATCAAAGCGAGAGCGGCAAGCCGCTTCCTCGAAGAAGGAAATAGAGTGAGAGCGAGAGTGATGTTTAGGGGAAGACAGCTGACCCATATCGAAGTGGGAGAGGAAACTCTAAATAAGTTTATTGAACTCGTCAGTGAAAATGGTGAACTAGAAAAACCCGCAGTGCTCGATGGAAAATGGCTTAACGCCACTATCGTGCCTAAAAAGAAGAAACAAGGAGGAAAAGTAGATGCCAAAGATGAAGAGTAAAAAGGCTCTTACTAAGAGAGTCAAAGTCTCTGGAAGCGGAAAGATTATGAGACATCACGCCTATACATCTCATAATGCGCATCATAAGACCACTAAGCAGCGTAAACAGCTCTCTAAATCCACCTCTATGGATAAGACCGTGGAGAAGAGAATTAAAGGATTAATCCAGGAGTAGGAGGTGAAGTATGAGAGTTAAAGGCGGAACTGTCACAAGACAGAGAAGAAAAAAAGTACTTAAAAGAGCTTCAGGCTACTACGGAAGTAAACACTTACTATATAAGACAGCGAATGAGCAGGTGATGCGCTCGCTTCACTATGCTTACCGCGACCGTCGTCAGGTGAAGCGTGATTTCCGTAAGCTCTGGATTAAAAGAATTAACGCGGCTTGCCATTTATATGGAACCTCTTATTCCGTATTTATGCACGCTCTTAAAGTAAACGGAATTAATATCAACCGAAAGATGCTAAGCGAAATGGCAATCCATGACCCTGACGCATTTAAGAGCCTAGTTAAATCCGTGGTCAAATAAGCCTAGCTTAAAGAAAAAAAATAAAAACCGAATGCAGAATTCGGTTTTTTATTTTATCACTCTGACCTCAGTGTTTTGAACCGCTTCATCAATCAGCTCGTCAAGGGGCAATTTCTCCTCGTATTTTTTAATTTCATCAAGCTTAGGCGCGGTTTTAGGGTTTTTAGGAGCAAATATTGTGCAGCAGTCCTCATACGGCCTAATTGAGATATCATATGTTCCAAGGCGGACCGCAAGCTTAATAATCTCCTCTTTATCCATTACGGCGACAGGGCGGATTATCGGATAGCTAGTGACCTCGTTAATTGTTCTCATAGAGGCAAGGGTTTGAGAGGCCACCTGACCGATAGACTCCCCACTAGCAATGACGAGACAGTTCCTCTTCCTTGCGATTTTCTCGCTTATCTTATACATGCATCTTCTCATCTCGGTAATGCAGTAGGGCTCAGGGATATTCTTATAGATACACTCCTGAATCTTAGTAAAGGGAACGATATGAAGACGGATCTCACTTTGGTAATGGCTAAGCTGAGAGAGGATATCCTCTAGCTTAATAAGAACGCCCTCCGAGGTATAAGGCGGGGAAGCAAAGTGAACGCACTCCACGCGGACTCCCTTTCTCATTAGAAGGTAAGCGGCAACTGGGGAGTCAATTCCGCCGGAGAGCATCATAAGGGCTTTTCCTCCTGCTCCAAGGGGATATCCCCCTAGGCATGGGATGGTCTTAAAGAAAATATAAGTTCCTTCGTCTCTTATCTCGATAGATAAGAGAATATCAGGGTTATGGACATCTACTTTTAGCTCTGTATTCTTTAAGATAACAGCGGCGACACTTCTAATCACCTCTTCGCTATGAATGGGAAAGTCTTTATTCGCTCTTTTACAGTTTACTTTAAAAGTGGAGCCTTTTTCGCCCTTTATTAGACTAAGGGCGGACTCCTTTATCTCATCTATATCAGAGTCCACTCTCTTTACAAGAGATATGGAGTGGATACCGGGAATTTCTTTTACGATGTCCACTACTTCACTAAGGGGCGCCTCCCCTAGATGAATATAGAGGTGATCATATCTTCTTTCTAGATAAATAGAGGGATACTCTTTAAGAGCATTCCTGAGGTTATCAAAAAGAAGGGAAATAAACTCTTTTTTATTTTTCCCTTTCGTGGAGAGCTCTCCAAAGCGGATCATGATTAAATCATACTTATTATCCATTAGGCTTAATATAGCTCCTTTATGATTCTATCTAGTGTTTCGATAAAATAGTTTACTTCCTCTAAGGTATTATCTGGGGCAAAGCTCACTCTAATAGACTCGCTTCCTAGTTTTTCATCGTTAAACATACTCATAACGACGTGAGAGGGATCATTACTCTTTTCATGACATGATGAGCGGGTGCTCACCATAATCCCTTCTCTTGAGAGTGCCTCGACGACCACTGAGGCTTTCTTAGTTAAAAGAGAGAAATTAATAATAAAAGGGGTACAGTCTTTAGGTGAGTTTATATGATAGAGAGCGGGATTAGCCTCTAGATAAGTAAAGAGGGCGTCTTTAAGAGGGGTAAGGGTTTTTATATACTCTCTGACGTTTTTCACGGCGTTTTTCACGGCGCTACTAAGTACGACCGCACTAGGGAGATCATATGTTCCGCTTCTTAGGCCCTCTTCCTGACCCCCGCCGTTAAAAAGGGGAGAAAGAGAGATATTATTCTTTTTAATAAGGGCTCCGCTTCCCTTAGTCCCATATATCTTATGAGAGGAAATAGTTACTAGATCCGCCTCGCTCACATCAATCTCGGCTTTCCCAACGGACTGAGAGGCGTCGGTGTGGAAGACAATTTTAGGATACTCTTTTAAAAGAGAGGCAATCTCTGGAATCGGATTAATAGAGCCCACTTCATTATTAACGTAGATAAGAGAGACGAGGATGGTGTCTTTTCTTATCGCCGCTTTAAGAGAGTCTATATCCACACTGCAGTCCTCTTTAACGGGAAGATAAGTGACCTCGTAGCCTTCTTTTTCTAGCTCTTTAAAAACCTCTAAAACAGAGGGGTGCTCTACCGCAGAGGTAATAAGATGCCTCCCCCGCGAGGCGTATTTATAGGCCACTCCCTTAATCGCAAGGTTATTAGCCTCAGTGGCTCCGCTAGTAAAAATAACGGAGCTCCCCTTAATATTAAGAGCCTTTAAGATATCGCTTCTCGCTTCACTAAGCTTATGAGAGGCCTCATAAGCGAGGCTATGATGACTTGAGGGGTTAGCGTAGTAATTAGCGGAGGTTTCCATAAATAAAGAAAGGTTTTCACTACTCGTTTTCGTGGAAGCGGCGTTATCAAAATATATTACTTTTGCGATTTCTTTCATTTATTTATTAGCTATCGATATGACGGGCTTGATAGATCGTGGTGGCGGTGTCATAGACGTTTTTAAAGTGGCCTTTAAAGAACTCCTGCTCAAGAAGGAGAACCTGAGAGTTGATATCGTTTTGCTTGGCTCTATCCTGAGCGAGATAGACAAGCGCGCTTTCCGCTAGGTGTGCTTCGCTTATAATCCCACTTACCTCTCTAATCGTCGAGTCAGCAATTTCTTTAAGGGCGGTGCTTTCCTCTTTTACTTTATCAACGTCAATAGGGGCCGCGGTAAGAAGCGCGTCTATTTCATTAATAAGCGCGTAGCAGTCATTAATTCTCTCTTTATAAAGGTCAAAGATATCACTAATAGCTAGGCTTCTCATACTCGCTTCTAGCTCTTTAAGCTTATAGACGTAGTCAAAGATAAGTTTATAGGCTTCCTCACTACTACTTTTTAGGGAGTCAAGATAAGAGGTAAAGTCATGAAGCTTTTTACTAGTGGAGTCATAGAGCATATTAACCTCGGTTAAGACCGTGGCAAGATAGGAGTAGGGCTGCGGAGTGGTTTCATGAAGAATGGTCTCAAGGTTACGCTTCGCGCTAGTGACCTCGTTAATATCCACTTTAAGCTCATCGAATTTATTAAGCTCTTCTTCGTTAAGGATATAGCCCTCTTCGTATTTAGGAAGACGGGAGCTCACTTTAATAAACTCATCGTCAAGAGCGCTGACTTTATGATAGACGTCGTAGCTAGACGAGTTAAAGACGTCTTTATCCGCGCCTTCTTCCCCAAGCTTTATATTCATCTCATCAATCTCGCTTTGAATACGGCCTAGCTCTTTACTAACGCCGCTTAAATCGAGATCTTTAAGCTTCTTTTTAATGTTTGATATAGAAGTATTCCACTGCGTGGAATAGTTCTTAAAGCCAAGGTGATATAGAGGAATATCTTTACCTATAAGCTCGTTATAGCGGGACGTCACGCTTTTAATAGCGTTAGGAATGATATCCTCAACGAGGATACAGAGGTTAGGAAGCTCTTTAATCGCTCTCTCAAGAGAGGATAAGACTTTCTCTATCGTCGGTAAATTAGCGTTAGCTTCCTCGTATTCCGCTCGGCTTAGGTGATCCTCGGTGTCACTTAAAAGGGAGTCGAGTTTGTGAAAGACCTGCTCAAAAGAAGAGGAGACGAGAGTGAGCTCGCTAGAGACATCTTTATAGGACTGCTCAACGTAGCGATACATCTCTTTAAGAGAGACGAGTCTTGCTCTACATTCATCGTCTGGTCTAGAGCATTCTATGAGTTTATCGTTTAATGAATTAACCGCGTTTTCATATATAGAAACCGCTCCCTGAGCGTTTTGAAGGGAGACTTTAAGAGATTTATACTGTTTATTAGAGAGAAGCTCTCTAAGCTGATTAACGTTTTCGAGGGCAAACTTTTCGTCGCTATCCATGATGTGACGGTAACTAGTGGAATACTCTTCGTAAAGCTCTACGAATAAGAGATTAGACCTAGAGACCTGTTCAAGGCGGTTAAGATACTGAGAGACCTGCCCTCTAAGGAGGCCGGAGTAATAGCTAGTCTTACTATCAAGGTCTCTAATCTGTCTCTTATAGCGTCTTGGGGTATAGATGTAGCGGATAAAAAGAAATATAAGCACGGCGATAATCGCCGCTCCTAAAACGCTCATAGAAACAACTAGGATTGTTGTCTGTGTGCTGGTTAGATAAATAGTAAGGCCTCTCATATGATCTTTAAATAATTAAGTTCGTATACTAATATACGAAAATCCTTATTTATATTCTATCGAAGATTAGCTAAATAATAAACTTAAAAGAATAGAGAGGGCTTATGTTAGCTAGTTAATCAGTAACCAAGATGAGCATGATGGTAAAAAAAGCGGCCTAACGTAGGGCCGCTTTTAATGCCATTAAGATTAAACTAGTAATTTTAATTGGTATCGTAAAGGGATAAAACTACGGCGATAGCCATCCCGTTATAACGGTAATAGAAGAGAAGTTCAGTGTCATCCTCGTCTAAGCCGCCTTCTTCGGTTTCTGAAAGATCATGGTTTTTAGTTGCGGAACCAATCAAAGCGATATTAAGCATGGATTTAGTTTCGTCTGTGTCGTCGTTTAAGGCATCCTTAACATCAAATAAATAGGAATCAACATTTGTAAGCGAACCCGCAACGCCAATAGTAAATATTTTACCAGTATTTGTTGCAAATAGAGGAAGGGCTCCGCTTAGAGACATTTCTGAATATTCATAAAATTGCTCGATAACATAAGCAAGGTTATCTGTTGTCTCATCTGTATTTCGATAGTCAATAGTAAAACCGCCACCACTACTCGATTTATAATCAAGGAAGAGGTCGGTTGTTTGGATGCTAGCACTACTAGCGGTGATATATTCATCCATTCCAGTATATAAAGCGTTAACCGCAGTGTTACTATCTCCAGAGGTTCCAGTATATTCTGTGATATATGTCTTACCATAATTTTCTGCGTTAAATTCGGCATTACTAACAAGACTTGCATAGTTCCCAAGGAAGTCTTTAATCCATTCAATGTTTCCACCATTAAAGACAGAATCAAATTCCATAATATATGGAACTATTTCAGTTATTCCATAGGAGACAAAGAAGTATTCACCACCTTGTAAGGTGTTATCAATATTAACGTTATCAAGCTCGTAGGTGCACGCTCCAAAGCCGTCTTTAAGATATGAACTACTATCATCAGCATTATGGCCTGTCATCGTAAAGAAGCGCTTATTAGAAACCGCCATTAGAGCGGGAGCGCCAAATCTCTTAAGCTCGCTATTTGAGATCTTAGTAAGACCGCCGTTATAGGAGTAGCAGCCAGCGGCATATGTATCATAGAGTTTTGTATGATTAATTTCGAGGCAGGTATAGAGCTCATTAGCATGTCTTGCATAGAAACCTATAAGAAACTCTTTTGCTATTACGTTATTGACCACTGTATGAGTGCCACTTGAGGAGCAAAACATAATCGTCCCCGCTCTTCTTGAGTTAGTGGAGCCACTAGTCTCACTATCAGGTCTAGGGAAATTTGCTCCCGTTCCCGAGAGGTCAAGATTTCCCCTAGCGCTTAAGTTAACGAGGTATGCTGTCTCGCCCTCTTCATCAGAGGCAGTGCGGTAGCACTGTGGGTAGTTATAGCTAACAAATGTCCCGGAGAAGCAGAAGAGGAAACAGCCTCCTTGAGCGTTATTATCTTTACTCTCATCAAAAAACTGAGGAGTAGAGGATATCTCGCCAGTGGCGTAAGTTCTACACCATCTAATGTCGGAGCAGTCAAGAGTAAAGAGATTCCCATTAAAAGTAAAATCATCCGCCATAAAGTGATTAAAAAGGATCGTCTTATCACGGAGAGATCCAATCATCTCTTCATAGTCCATGCTACTACGTTGATAGGCTCCTGTTTGATAGTCATAGCAATATGTATACTCGGCTTCTTCTTTACTAATCTTATATTCATCAGGGAAATCATCCATAGAGAGCTTAATATCTCCATGCATATATAGGCCGTTAATATAGTGAGCCTCTATTCCCCTCTCTTCGAAGAAGTTATTCCATACATCAGCGTAAGGGAAGGGGCAGTAGCATGGATAGTTTTCTTTCCCATTAGTTTCATCAACCTTTGGGTCATAAGGGGTATGAGTGTATTTATATTCAGGGTCATAGAGAATAGACTGATCGCTTATCATCGTGTCATAAGTAATATACCAGTCGTATAGACCGTTCCATTCATATTCAATATCTTCTGGAGCAGCGTTAATCATATCGAGATCTAGCCCAGTATAAGCGTTATAGCCGTCTTCAACGTTAAAGGTAAAAGTAACGGGCTCTAAGGGGTTATTAGAGAGGTCATGAGTAAAATACTTAGGGGACATCTCCACTGTAAAGGTATGTCCGATAGCGGCCTCAGTAAACTGGAAGCTAAAGCTAGAGTAAGTGACATACTCAGTGTCATCAATGACATTAGTACGGCTTCCATCTTCATTTTCTAGGTATAACGCTGCATTTACCGCGTAGGAGTCAGCCACGACATACTGGAGACTCTTATCAAATAATTGAAGAGTGGGCTTAAAAATAAAGGGGTTATCATCTCCTACGGTATACTCGCATCCTTCATAGAAGGTATCTTCACCCGCTTCCTCATTATCACTTACTCGATTAGCGAGATTATCTTTATAAGCGGTCACAAAGTCAGGTTCAAGGAAGTAGAAAACAACATATAAACTAGAAGGGTATTCAGTAACAGCGATACTCGTAAAACTACCGCTATACTCCGTCTCATCATAGACAAAATAGTAGCTAATATCATAGTCCCCTTCGGGAATAAGAGAGCCGCTATTACTATAGGTATATAGGCCGGATGTATTTAAAACAAATTCGGTTTCTTCATTCGTAGGAGCATCGACATCAAATTCTCCTTTAGTAAGGCTTACGCTATTTTTTCCACTAGCGGGCGTTACTAAGAGATAGACATTCTCCCACTCAATTGTGTCCGTTGGAAGATAGAACGCGTCAAGACCTTTTAACTCGATACTTATATCGCCGCTTACTACGGCGTCATTATCACTACCCCCATCGTCTTTTTTCCCCACCACTGTGGTGCAGGACGAGAGAGAGCTAACCGCTAAAAGACTAACTAGTAAGACTGATTTTTTCATATTTTTAATCCCTATATGCCAAATTATAAGTGAATCAAAAAAAAAAAAAAAACAAATTTTTTCTAAATTCATAGTTAGACTATTTAAAGGGTCAAAATTTGTCTTTTTACTTTTTTATTTGACACTACTTTAATAATTATATATATTATTAAACGCATATAAAGAAGCATGTAAATACTCCTTGACTGATGTTAGTCCCTAAGAAACGAAGTAACCCGAGCTTTAAGGGCGAAACCATGACTAACACCCGGAGTGAGGGATTTACACCAATTATTTATTTGTAAATAATAAAGAAAGGAATGTGCACATCATGAGATATACTGGTCCGTCATGGAAAAGGTCTAGAAGACTCGGCTTCTCCACTCTCGAAACCGGAAAAGAGATCGCAAGAAGGCCCTACGCTCCCGGTCAGCACGGTAAAGACAGAAAGAAAAAGCCAAGTGACTATGGAAAGCAGCTCATCGAAAAGCAAAAGCTAAGAGAGATGTATGGGATTAATGAGCGTCAGTTTCAGCGCTACTTCAATCTCGCTCTTAAGAGCAAAGAAGTCACCGGCTTTGCCTTCATGAAAATCTGTGAGTCTCGTCTTGATAATCTCGTCTACCGCATGGGATTTGCCAGAACTAGACGGGGCGCCCGTCAGCTTGTCACACACGGTCATATCGAGGTCAATGGAAAGAAAGTTGATATCCCTAGCTCTCTCTGTAAAGTAGGGGATACCATTGCCGTTAGAGAACACGCCAAAGACTTCAAAGTCATTAAAGAGTCTTTAGAGTCAAATCACATGAAGATTTCCTATGTAAGTGTTGACACCGCCGCCATGAGCGGTAAATACCTAAGAGAACCACTTCGAGACGAACTTCCAAGCGATATTAACGAATCACAAATCGTTGAGTACTATAATAGAAAGCTCTAACTAGAATAATTAGATAAATAAAAAGCAGTCCAGATTGGGCTGCTTTTTTGCTATTATGATTAGATTTTATAAAGCGGATGGGTAGAGCTCTAAAACGATGGCAATACACATTTTTCCGTATCGGTAGTAAAGCATAAGGTCAGTGTCTTCTTCGGTTAGTCCGCCTTCAGTGTCATTAAGGTCATGACCACCGCCATAGCTATAAATAGTACTAGTATTACCAAGTATACTCATGGTTACGTTTATGCCAACCATTGATTTATCTGTGTCAGACTCGTCGTTAAGCGCGTCTTTAACATCATATAGGTATGATGTAATTGTGCCTGTACCCGATAAGGACACTGAAGCATTAAGACCCACCGTAAATATCTTACCGGTATTAGTAACAAATAAGGGTAGATATCCTCCAAGGGAGAGCATTTCATGCTCATAAAACTCCTCAATAATAGGGGCAAGATTACCTTCCTTTTCAGGATAACGGTAGTCAATAAGGAAATCACCGCCGTTTGATTGATAGTCAAGATAGAGCTCAGTGGAAGCTGAATCCCCTGTAATATTTCTATCCATACCGGAGTAGAGGACGTTAAGAGCTTTATTTTCTTCACCACTTGTTCCAGTATAGCTAGTAATAAAGGTTCTTCCGTAATCACTAGAAGAGTAAGTAGCGCTATTTATAATGCCGCTAATATCAAAAGAACTAGCAAGGTCACCTAAAAGACTAGATAGATCAAATTGCGTGAGAATATCCTTAACCCAGCTAATATCGCCTCCGCTAAAGAAGCTATCAAATTCCTCAATAAAGGGAACAATCTGACTTATTCCATATGAGTCAAAGAAGTATTCATCTCCCTTTAAGGTGTTTTCAATAATGACGTTATCAAGGATAAAAGCACTCATCTCAAAGCCTTCATGATAAGACTCGGCGCTACCGCTTACGGCCATCATCGCCGGAGCGCCAAATCTTTTAAAGACGGAGTTAGAGATTCTTGTGATTCCTCCGTAGAAGGAAT
>JAJQAM010000038.1:2543-5835 GCA_021203805.1 Coprobacillus sp. | reverse complement strand
GATTTCAAACAGAGAGGCTGGGGATGCATCAGTTCAGGCTAACCTAGATTTAGAGATTTCAAACAGAGAGGCCGCTGACACAACCCTCCAAAGTAATTTAGACACAGAAACCTCAGAAAGAAAATCTGCTGATGACACTCTAACCACTAATTTGACTACTGAGACTTCGGAGAGAAAATCAGCGGATGAAGATCTGCAGAGTCAAATAGATACAGAGACTAAGGCTAGAGAGACTTTGAGCTCTGATTTAACCGAGAAAATTTCTGAAGAGGCTTCTGCCAGAGAGGCGGCTGACGCTACTCTCCAGGGTAGTATAGATGAAGAGGAGTCAGCAAGGATCACGGCTGACAATTCTTTACAGAGCAGCCTCAACACTGAGATAACAAATCGGGAAACAGCTGATAATACCCTTCAAGTCAATATAACTTCTGAGGAGACGGCTAGAAAAACAGCTGATACAAATCTTCAGACGGCAATAGACGATTTAGCTGATGAATTAGAGAGTGATTATTCTACCACAGAAGAAGTAGAAAAAATGATCTCTCAGGGGATTGACGGTCTTGCCACAGAAACCTATGTAGACAACAAGGTAAAGTCAGAGGCTGATGAAAGATCTTCGGCCGACACAACCCTACAAAATAATATCACAGCCGAGGAGACAGCAAGAGCAGACGCTGACACAACCCTACAAACCAATATCACAGCCGAGGAGGCAGCAAGGACAGATGCTGACACAACTCTACAAAGTAATATCACGGCTGAAGAAACAGCAAGAGAAAAGGCCGATGAAGATCTCCAGGCTGATATAAACACAAAGGTAGACGGAATATCTCTGGTCTTTGATGATAACTATGATTTAACTCTAAGCTATACTATAAACGGGGCAACCACAAAGCTTGATTCCATAAATCTTCCCTTACAGACTTTGATAGTAGACGGCTATCAAGATGAGGATGAGGATTCAGAGACTTATGGAGATGTAATTTTAGAGTTATTTAACGGAGAGTTCATAATAATCAAATGGGATGCCTTTGTAGAGGGGCTTGTCAATAAAGACACCTTTGATTCTACCGTGGCTGATCTTCAGGGGCAAATCACAACCGTCTCAAGTGATTTAAGCACTCTTTCTGGCACAGTTTCAACTTTAAGTAGTAATTTAAGTTCTCTTTCTGGCACAGTTTCTAGTCACACTACAAGTATAGGTAATTTGGAGAGCAGTGTTAGTAGCATAGAAGGAAAATTAAATAACTATGCCTTAGATTCGGATGTAGCTCATTTAGCCAAGGCTGAAACAATAACCGGTGCCTGGACTTTTGAGGAGACAATTACTGGCAGTATTTCAGGGAATGCAGGCACAGCTACAAGATTAAAGGAAGAAAGACTAATAACAATATTCCTAGATGACGATGGATCAGGGGCATTTGATGGCTCTGGTGATGTGAATTGTGGGGTGACAGGAATCCTGCCGGTAGCTAGCGGAGGCACTGGTCAAACAGATCTCGACGATGTCACTGTCGGATCAGCAAAAGTGGCCAATTCTACCAAGGGGACCCTTCAGGTTTATGAAAGTCATCTTGACTCTAACAATAGCTCAGAGTCGACTTTAATGTGGGAGTTTGATGGAACCGAAGATGTAGAGGTCACTATAAATTTAGCGGTGTTAGAGGATGATATAGCTTCTATTATTTCTGATCTCACCAATAACTACTATGACAAGAATGACATAACTGGTCTTTTAAGTGGTTATCAGGTATCCGGAAACTATGCCAAGACAGATGCATCAAATACTTTTTCTGGATCAGGTACCAATTTTTCACAGACTCTTTCAGGTGATGACCCCAGATGGATATTTAAGGACACCAATTCTGGAAAAAATCAGGGGTTTGTTGGTTTTTCTTCTTCGCATTATTTTGGAATTGGGGATAATGTTTCTGATACGGTTAAATGGTTAATCTATGCTAAAGAGGGGGATTTTTATTCTTCTGATTCTACTCAGCCCATCCCTAGAGTTAATTGGCAGAAGACTGGAGATGCTGATCAACCAATTTATTTTGGAAGTGACGGAATACCAGTAGCCTGTGACTATACTCTGGGGAATATGTGCTCTAAGAGCATAACCACTCCCTCTGCTGAGGCATATGTTAAAATAACTGCTTCGGGTACTTTGACATCAGTCACATCAGTAGCCAGTGAGGCTAATTCTAGTGCGGCTGGTTTCATGACCCCCACCCACTATAATACTCTAGAAGATTGGAGGAATCCCTATTGGGCTGAAGTTGGCGGAACTACTATAACTGGATATGATAAAACCTATTCTTGGAGTACTGGTACAGATTTTGCTTATCAGGTTTCTATTCCCTATTCAGAGCACGGAAAAGGCGGGAATATTAGTAAATCTGCTCATATTCCCTCAGTTAGGTGTTATGAAGTTACCAGTTCATCAAAAATTTCTGCTATAGACTGTGATTATGATATAGATCCTACAACCGGGGATATCACAATTTATGCGGATACCAACTTAAATCTCTTAGTAATAATAGTTTAAGGGTGAAATTAAATAAAAATCTAGATTCATATATAATAATATAGGAGTTACCGATTAAATGGCTACACTTGGAAGAATTTCTGGCCTTTGTGCTGATTATTCACAGTCAACTTTAAATGGAAGGCCCTATGATAAAATCTATGAAAGGATGTTAAACGGCCAAGATTTTCGTTTTAATGAGATGATGAATCGTGGCGGAATTCCTTGTGAATTGGGTCATCCCACTGATGTTGATTCAGACGGAAACCCCAGAACAGAGACAGACCCCACAAAGGTGGCAGTGATATTAACTGATGTAAAACCCGCCGGCCATCAGAAATTAGTGGCTGAGGGAATTATAGCTGACACCCCCAATGGAAAAATATTTAAAGAACTTTCTCAATATTATAATTTTGGTCTCTCTTCTAGGGGGTCTTATGAAGTAGAAGACGGCTCAGTGGAAGGGCCTGACGGCTGGAATCAAGACTCATATGTTTTTAAGGGATTTGATTTAGTTCTTCTCCCTGCAAATCCTGGGTCTGTTCTTTCAGTGACAGAGGGGTTTCGGCCACATAGCAAGGGGATAATGAAGGTAGCCAGAGAGGCCATAGATGTCAACCTGTTGGCTAAGGCCTCTGAGGTGGATGAAGATCAGGTAGAAAAAGCATTAGATCAACTTTTTGTGGTTGATGAAAATGCAAAACCCAGCGAGGAGATAAGTGTTTACGCCATGAAAGATCAAATGAGACAAGAAGAGGAAAATCAAGA
>JAJQAM010000038.1:0-2443 GCA_021203805.1 Coprobacillus sp. | reverse complement strand
GGAAAAGCAGAGGATCCTGAAGTTATACAAATAGATCCCACACAGATTACTTCTCTTTCTCAAGACAAGGATAAAGTGGTCTTTGAAATGGGTAAAGAAAAATATCAGGCAGACATGAGTCTTTTACAACTTATGGGGATGCTGTCTGGTCATGCTACTGAAGGAAATGAGTCTATTGAGGTTACTACTGGTGATGAGGTAGATAAAATAAAGGCAGACCTAGAAACCGCCTTAGATCAGATCAATTTACTTACGGAGCAAGGGGAAAAGAGCGGAGCAGAAATATCCTCTCGTAATGCGGAGATAACGAAACTGACATCCGACAAAGAAAGTCTCCAGGCTCAGCTTGATGAAAAGATCCAAGAATCTGAAGAGTTTTTAGAAAAATTCGACACATTGAGAGATTTAGCAGAGAAGTTGATTAACAGTTATGAGGCTGCCAAGGAGCAATTTGAATCTACTCCGGAAGATGAAGGTCCCTCTGAAAAAGAAGAGGAGCTTGCTGAAAGACTTAATGAAGCAGAAAGAGAAAAGAAAGATGCTGAGGATGAAGCAGAAAGAGAAAAGAGAGTCTCTTCTGGTTTGAGGGGTGAATTAGCCACAGCCAAAGAGTCTCTGATTTCAGTTTACTCGATGACCTATGGTCTTTCTGAAGAGGCTTTAAGATCTTCTTTAGGGAGTAATTATCCGGTGAGAAGAATTAGGGCCGTTGCTGAGTCTATGGCAAGTCAAGTTTCGAGATTTTCGGGGATGCCTGTTTTAACTGGTGGACCCAGAAAAACTGTCAAAGCGACTGAATCTGTGAATACTTCAGATGAGGTTGAAAGAGAATTATTGGAAATGATCAAAAACAATTAAAAAAATAATTAAAAGGAGAACATTTATTATGGCGACTGTTTCGGCTTATGAACAGTGTAAAACCAAACTTCACCTGGCAGAGCTCTATCACAAACAGAGTTTCTCTCAGGACACGAAGAATGTGGCAGCTCAGGTAATCAAAAACACCATAAACGCATATGAGGCAGTTTCTGGTTTATCTGGCGGAAATTCTGGAGTGGCACAGCTTAACCCTATATCTTCTTACAAGAACTATATTATTAAGCTCACGACACTCGGCATACCCGCCCTCGATGTATTCGACTGGGTGGCAACTGAGGCAATGGCTACGGCCAACACACAGATTCTTTTCACAAAATATGTGAGAATGTCTGACAAGGGTAATTCCCAGAAGGGTGATGTAATAGCAGATCCGTTCGGCATTTACTATAGAGGAAGTCATATGGATTCTGACAGAGAAGATGCCACGGACTATAGGTATCAGTCTGAAAGAACGGTAGATGCCTTTGTCAATGGAAACACCACCGATGCCCAGGGATTTAACCTCAGATGGACTCCGATTCGCAAAGGATCTGTCAAGGTCACTATAGGTGACACAGTGGCTGATGAGGTTACTGGCACGGCTACTACCACGGCTGAGGGTTATGATTATACCTTTATCGGAAATGATGTGGATGACGATGGTAACAAGACTGAGAACGGAATAACCGTTTCCATCAATTATACAACCGGTGCCATTTCCATCACAACTGGTACGGCCAGCGAAGATAATATCGTGGTCAACTATGACTATGACAATGTAAATCTTCCCGCCAATGATATTCCCACCTATGGTGCAGTAGTAGAGGCCATCCCGATGGTTGCTAAACCCCATAAGGTAAGAATCGTATTTGACGCTCTTTCAAACCTTATATACAAGAACGACTATGGCATTGATATTGCCAAAGAGCTTCCCAAGAAAGCAGTTGAGGACTTTATGTACTCTATAGCTATGGAAGTATCTGATGCAATAGTAGAGGCCGCACCGACTTCGAGATACACACTCAACTGGGGCCTTTCCGTTCAGAACGGATGGATTGCTCAGCACTATGCATCTTTCGGGTCTGTCCTTCAGGCAGCAGCTGCAGCCATCACGAAGATTACAAAGATTTTCGCTGGCAACAGGGTATTCATTGGCTCGGCCCTTGTACCCGTTGTCATGGCAGTCCCTGGATTCAAGGCTACTAACACGGATGGAAAGATCGGCACACAGCTTATAGGAACTCTTGGAAACATGAAGATTTACTATAAGCAGAACATGGACGATTATACATACGTTGTCTTCTCCAAGGGCACTGGCACTGAATTCTGCGTAGGTCTTCTTGGAATGTATATGTCGGCACTGCCCGCTTCTATAGTTCCCACACAGCTCTTAGAGTTTGCAGACGGACTTAACGAGCAGGGCTTCTACTCCCTCTATGACTTTAAGATTATCAACCCGATGCTTTCTGTCAAGGGCGTAGTATCTCCGGCTAACTAATATAGGCTGGCATAGGAATCCTCCTAAAAGTATATTTGATCGGCCCCCAGAGCAAGAACGCTGGGACCCTGGGGGTTGGTTAAATAT
>JAJQAM010000036.1 GCA_021203805.1 Coprobacillus sp. | reverse complement strand
TGCGAAAACCTTAAAAATCGAAGAGATGCCCATGCCTTGAAAATGGTTCCGTCGCGACTACTCAGGAAGAGCGCTACGCGGTCTTTTCCTCTTCAGCTTTTGGCTCTTCGCCCGACTTGTATTCTCCATTCTTAGCTGCCTCGCGAGCCGCCTTTATGTCGAAATTTTCCTGCGACCACCCGCCGCCGAGAGCCTTGTAGAGAGTAATTTTCGATGCGATCTCCGCGTAGTAAACGCCGAGGACATTCTGTTGTGCCGCAAAATAATCTTGCTGCGCCAAGATAACCTGCAAAGAGGTTGCATTCCCCGCTTCGTAGCTATCTTTCAAAATTTCGTAGCGACGTTTCTGCGAAGCCAGTGCCTGCTCTTGCGCTTCAACCCGTTTCCGTATCGTGTTCAGCGTAGCAAACTCGTCAGAAACTTCGCGGAAAGCCGTCTGAATCGCCTTCTCATAGTTCGCGATCTCAACTTCGCGTTGCAACTTCGCCACGTCGAGTTCGGCAGAGAGGCGTCCACCACTAAAAATCGGAATGTTGACGGAAGGAGAAAAACTCCACGTCCGCGACGAACCTTTGAAGAGCTGATTGAGCTCGGTGCTCTCAAAGCCCGCCGACGCGTTGAGCGTTATCGACGGGAAAAACGCCGCCCTCGCCGCGCCGATGTTTGCATTGGCGGCGAGGAGCGCGTGCTCAGCCGAGAGAATGTCTGGACGATACGCAAGTAGTTCCGACGGGAGCCCCGCAGGAACAGTCTCAAGCGCGTCGTTTTGCGAAAGTGGCACAGGCGGTGGCAACACGACACCCTCTGGCACCCCCGCGCCGAGTAGCAGCGCAAACGCATTTTCGTTTTGCTCGTTTGTCGCGCGAAGTTCTTCTGTGCTGTTTAGCTCGTTTTGGTATTGCGCCTCAGCCTGATGAAAATCGAGCTCGCTCGCTGTGCCAGCGTCCATCTGCGACTTCACGAGGTCGCGATAGTCCTTCGCAAGCTCCAAAGATTGCTCTGCAATTTGAAGCTGTTCGCGAGAAAGTTCGCACGCAAAGTATTGAAGTGCGATCGAGGAAACGAGAGTCAGACGCACTGTGCGCTCTGTTTCTGCGGTTTGCAAAAATTCTTCCCACGCTTGATCTTTTAAGCTACGGATCCTGCCCCAGATATCGACCTCGTAAGAGACGAGTCCAATATTCGCGCCAAAGGTGTTGCTCGTATATTCTCTGCCAGTGTCGGAAATCTGACGCGCCGTGTGCGTGCGATCCCAATAGCCACCCGCGTTGACGCCTGGCATCAGCTGCGAGCGCGAGATCCTGTATTGCGCGGCGAATTTCTCGATATTGAGCACCGCAACGCGCAGGTCGCGATTATTCGCCAAACCAATTTCGATGTATTTTTTAAGGCGCTCGTCCTTGTAGAAATTCTGCCAACCCAGAAACGCCGTGTGGTTATCTCCAAGGGCCTGGCTGCCTTCTGGCGCACCGCGAAATTCCTCAGGCACAGGGGCCTCGGGGCGCGTGTATTCGGGTTGCATCGTGCATGCCGATCCCAAAACCAACGTTCCCGCAGCTGCCAAAAATATCGTCTTAAGGTTCATAGAAATTCCGTTCTTAAAGTTTGTGCTCATATTGGTCTTAGTCCTTTACGATGGCATTTACCTTGCGCTCGCCACGGAAAATTTTCCTCACGACGACGTAGAAGCACGGGATTAAAAATACACCGAGGATAGTTGCGGATAACATTCCACCGATGACGCCTACACCGATGGAATTTTGCGCCGCAGACGATGCACCCGACGCCCGCGCCAAAGGCACGACACCCAGGATGAACGCGAACGACGTCATGAGAATCGGGCGAAGTCGCATCTGGACAGCCATCAGCGTGGCGTCGAAGAGCGAGCGCCCCTGATCCTGCAGGTCTTTCGCAAACTCGATAATCAGAATGGAGTTTTTGGTGGAAAGGCCGATGATGACCAAGAAGCCCACCTTGAAGTAAACGTCGTTGTAGAGACCCATCAGCGTCGTCGCGCAAACGCTCCCCAAGATACCGACTGGGACAACGAGAAGCACGGCGAACGGAATCGACCAGCTCTCATATAGCGCCGCGAGGCACAAGAACACCACGACGAGCGAGAGCATGTAGAGATAAATTTCTTGGTTGCCCGCCGTGCGCTCTTCCAAAGATTGCCCCGTCCACTCACCGCCGACGCCAGAAATTCCCTCGTGTGGCAGCGCGTTTACGAGGTCTTCAAACTCTTGCATAGCCTCGCCAGAAGAGCGTCCTGGCTTTGGCTGCCCCACGATGTTGAGCGAGGGGAAACTGTTGTAGCGCGTGAGCGACGGCGCACCCTGCGTCCAATCGAAAGAAACAATCTCGGAGAGTGGCATCATCCCGCCAGAGCTCGAGCGAACATACATGTTTTTGATGACATCGGGAGTGGAGCGGTCGGGGGCGTCGAGTTGGACGATGACGCGTTGCACGCGCGAGCCTTGTACGTAGTTGTTTACGTAGTAGGAGCCAAGCGCGATCTGGATGACGTCGTAGAGCTCTCCAGCATCGATGCCGTGGATCTGCGCCTTTTCGACATCTACGTTCATCTTTAGCATCGCCGTGTCTTCGAGGCCTTGGAGGCGCACATTTGTCATCGACGTGTTTTCGGCATTGGCCTTGGCGAGAACGATGTCTTTCGCCTTGACTAAGGCCTCGTGCCCGATGCCCGCGCGGTCTTGCATCTGGTATTCAAAGCCCGTGGTGTTGCCGAGTTCGGAAATTGCGGGAAGATTCAACGACATGATGATGCCGTCGTGGCTCGTGGCAAAATGCTTACTTATCGTCTCTGCGATGCCAGGCGCCGAGTGCTCATAGCCTTTGCGCTCGCTCCAATCGCGCAAGCGGATAAACGCCAAGCCCACGTTTTGCGCGCGCCCGTTGAACGAGAACCCTTGCACCATCATCGTGTGCGTAATGTCGGGCAGGGTTTGGACGTAGTCGTTGTATTGCTTGACGAGGTCGATCGTGCGCTCTTTCGATGCCGATGGCGGCAATTGAAGAATGGCGACGATGTTGCCTTGGTCTTCGTCGGGCAAGAACGCTGTTGGCAAGCGCAGATAGAGGAACAGGAAGCCTGCGCCCACGGCGACGAAGCCGACAATCCCCACCGCGGCGTGGCGGATGAGCCGAGCTACGATGTTTTTGTAGCCACCCGTCATCTTCTCCATGCCCGTGTTAAAGGCGCCCGCGAGCCCTTTCTTTTTTCCGCCTGGGTTGTGTTTCAAGAACGAGGCGCAGAGCGACGGGGTCAGCGTCAACGCGAGGAACAGGGAGAAGACCATCGCCGAGATTAGCGTTATCGAGAACTGCCGATAAATCGCACCGACCGAGCCAGAGAAGAACGCCATTGGGATGAAGACCGTCACCAAGACAAGCGTTATGCCGATTAGGGCGCTGGAAATTTGGTCCATCGCCTTTCGCGTGGCATCGCGTGGCGACAGCCCTTCCTGGGTCATAATTCGCTCGACGTTTTCGATGACGACAATCGCATCGTCAACGAGAATACCGATAGCGAGCACCATGCCAAACATCGTCAAGATGTTGATCGAGAAGCCCAACACGTTTAGAGCGGCGCATGTGCCAAGAAGCGCGACGGGGATGACGATCGTCGGGATGAAGGTTGCTCGGATGTTCTGCAAGAACACGAGGATGACCAAGAACACCAAGATGATTGCCTCGACGAGCGTCTTAACAACTTCGTGAATCGAAATCTGGACGAAGAGTGTAGAGTCGTAAGGATATCCAACCCTCATGCCTTCTGGGAAATAGCGGGAGAGTTCGTTCAGCTTATCTTTCACCGCGCCTACAACCTCGAGCGCGTTTGCCCCCGAGGCGAGCCTGACGCCGATACCGACGCAAACTTTGCCGTTAAAATATGGTTCGTAGGCGTAGTCTTTTCCGCCCAACTCTACGCGCGCGACATCCTTCAGATATACGCGCCCACCGTCCTGCGTCGTGCGCAGCAAAATGTTTTCAAATTCCGTCGGCGTCTCGAGGGTCTCTGGTCCCAAAATCGCGAAGTTCAATTTTGCGCCAGGCACCGCAGGGGTGGCGTTAATTTCGCCTGCTGGCACCTGCACGTTTTGTGCCTGCAGAGCCGCCACAACGTCTGCCGCCGTCATGTTAAACGAGTTGAGTTTGTCCGCATCCAACCAAATGCGCATCGCGTTTTCTGCGCCGAAGAAGAGCGCCTGTCCAACCCCGTTTACTCGCTGAATCTGGTCTAAAATGTTCGACGCTACGTAGTTCCCGAGTTCTTCCTTCGAGATAGAGTCGTTCTCCGTGTAATAGCAGGTGACGAGTGCCATGTTTCTGGCGCCTTTTTGCACGGTGAGGCCTGTCTGCTGCACGGCGGCGGGGAGCATCGGTGTGGCGAGCGACACCTTGTTTTGCACCTGCACTTGCGCGGTGTCCGTGTTCGTCCCCGCCTTGAAATAGACATCGATTTCAGAATTCCCCATCGAGTCGGAGGTCGATGTCATGTAGATCATGTTGTCGATTCCGTTCAGCTGTTGCTCGATGAGTGCGGTGACGGTCTTTTGGGTGGTTTCGGCAGATGCGCCGGCATAAGTTGCTTGGACGGAAATGATCGGCGGTGCGATTGTGGGATACTGCTCAACGGGGAGCATGTTTATCGAAATCGCTCCTGCGAGCATGATTAAGATCGAGAGCACCCAGGCAAAAACCGGACGGTCGATGAAGAACTTAGACATAGCTTGCTCTTAGTGGTTCTTAGTGGATAGCGCGCGAAAGGAACTACTTCTTCTCTTCTGGCTCAGCCGGTGTCGCTTCTTCAGCAGGTTTGGAAGCCTGTTGCATTTTTGCGAGCTCTTCCTTTGTGGGGACGCGGACCTGCCCCCGTGCCATCATACCCCCTATCTGCATGATAGAGTCTGTGACGACTTCATCGCCCACAGAGAGCCCAGAGGTCACAATCCAGTGCCCGTTTGCGTCCATCTCGGTCGCTTTGATCGAGCGGCTTTCCACGATGCGGTCTTTGTTCAACACGTAGATGGAAGCCTTGCCAGCCGTGCCTCTGATGACAGCCGTCTGCGGCACCAAAATTGACTGGGTGTCGATTCCCTGGACGAGAACTGCACGCGCGTACATGCCAGGGAGCAAAGTGTGCTCAGGATTTGGGAACTCGGCGCGGAGTTTATACATGCCCGTGGATTCATCGACCGAGACGTCGGAGAATTTGAGCGTCCCAGCGTGGGGATATTCCGAACCGTCCTCGAGGAGGAGTCGGACAGGGATTGTGCCATCGATTGCCTCGATGCGCCCTTCGTTCACAGCCCTGCGAAATTCTAAAAGTTTTTTCCCCGATTGCGAGAAGTCGAAGTAGATGGGGTCCATCTGTTGGACGAGTGCGAGGAGCGTCGCCTGCGAGGCGCTTACGAGCGCGCCCTCGGTTACGATAGCTTCGCCGATCACGCCATCGATCGGGGAGACAACTGTGGCGTAGCTTAGGTTTATCTGCGCCGTTTTTAGCGCCGCCTCGCACCTCAAAATTTCCGCCTTCGCTTTATCGACTGCGATTCGAGAATCGTCGTAGTTCTGTTGCGAAACGCCACCAGTCTTGACCAATGTCGAATACCTTTTGAAAAGGATTTCAGCGCTCTCGAGCTGCACCTGTGCGGCCTCTAACGATGCCTTCGCGCTTTCGAGTTCGGCTTGCAATTCGTCGGGGTCGATTTCGAAGAGCACCTGGTTTGTCTTCACGAAGTCGCCCTCTTTGAAGGTGATGCGCTTTACGATACCTGTGGCGCGTGCACGGACCTCCGCGTTGCGGATGGCATCCACGCGGCCAGGCAGTTCCTCGCGGAGCTCTCTTTTTTCTTCCTTAACGATCAGCGTCGATGCAGGGAACATGAGGGGGCCAGTGCTTTCTTGGCTCTTCTTGTTGTCTCCGCAACCTGGCAGGGCTGCAAGCGCCGTTGCAGCGGCTACGAGAGCCACCGCCGTTGTAAATGTGCTGTTCTTTTTCATGCTTGTTGTCGTTTGGATTAAACCTGCGCCAGAAGCACAAGGCTTTGCGAAATTCACCTATAAAGAAAATGAACT
>JAJQAM010000055.1 GCA_021203805.1 Coprobacillus sp. | reverse complement strand
CGGCTATCAGTCTAGCGACATCATCTTTAAAGATTATCGGGAGTTTATCCCTACTATTAAATTAAGTGATCTTAAATATTCTTTAGAGTATGAAGCGATTATCTCTCTTAGCGTCCCAAAAGATGAGTTTGACTCTTCCTTTCTAGGGGAGCTAGCAAGAGATGAAGACCTCTATCATATCTATCCCTATTTTATCTATCTTAACCATCGCGGCGATAGTGTCACTAATACATATGAGACTGACTATCTTCTCGATTCAAAAGGGAATATTATCGTCACCCCAAATTTATTAAAAGACGCTCTTGAACATGTTAGTAATATTTGGGAGGGCTATGATGAAGATTATTCTAGTAGTAACTTATTTATTAATAACAGGGTAAATGTCATTAAAGAAAAAGTCGTCAAAGAGAAGTACCACTATAAAGAAAGAATGGAAGAAGCCGACGAGATAGTAGACTTTAATAAGAGAATTTCCGCTATCGGTAGAATTAATAATGAATTTGAAAGAAAAGAAGAGGCCTACTTAAGTAAAAACGCTAGCGCTCTCGCCCTTATCGTTAGACAAGAAAATAAGGCGAGCGAGTATAGAGACATGCACTATCAAAACTATGTCCCTGCGCCTACTTACTATTATTATTACTTTGATTCATGCGATAAATATAACGCTAAAAAGCTAGGTAGATCATTAAGAAAAGAAAATGACTCTATAAGCGATATGTGGCTTTACTATATCGATAAAAATGGTCATAAATATGAGCAAGCAAGTGAGCATATTTTTAGTAAGAGCAAATATTGTCTCGTGGGATGCCCCTCAATCTCAGTAGAGGAAAGAATTAAGCTTTATAACCTCTTTGAAGAAAACATTAATTTCCCTGAATATAACCCGGTTGTGTCATAAATTTTTACCTCCTTTCTTAGTAGAAAACACCCTAAGCCTCCTGGGGTGTTTTCTTTATTTAAGTGATAAGTTGGTATTTAATCTTAAATTCAAATTTCTAAAAAATAATTAGGTTTTGCGCAGTTTTTTATATTTACTGCTTTAAAATAACTTTGCTTTTTCTATGCTTATTTTATTTTATTTAGGAAATCTGCTATAATAATTATCGCTATGAGCGATAAAGAATTAGAAAAAGATAGTGAGTCCCTATATACAAATATAGGCGATATATCTCTTGCGGAAAAAGTTAGATATATAACAAGATGGTCCGTTGCTATTTTTATCGTGGCCGCTATATTTATTGTGGCCTCTATTGTTTTATTCTTTGTCCTTGAGAATCTTCTTTGGCCCACTCTTGTTTTAGTCGCGGGCGTTATTATCGCTGTAGTGGCGGGCCTACTTAGATCCGTAAGAGGGGGCAAATATGAAAGACAGTTTAAGTCGGCTTCCTCTCTTAATCTTGGAAAAGATAGCTACGGGAAATTTGAGACAAGTAGCGAAGAAAAATATAGAAGCGCTTTAGCCTCAGGTAAGCATGATCAAGGGCTATATGAAGCCTTTTCTCCTATTGAATTTGTGATAGTGGCCCACGCTCACGCTAAAAGTATAACTACCCTATCTCATGAATATAAAAGACGTGGATTCTCTTACTGTTTTATATTAGATGACGGCTCCACCCATACCGTTACCATTAATCCAATGAATAACGTTGAGGAGTGCGTTGGTGACTATATAGATACCCTTGTGAATAAAGAAATTGTTGAAAGTGAAACTAAAAGGTAATTAATGCCCAAAATATATTAAAATTATTTATTTAGCTTTGTATTTACATACAAATCCATAAATAAATGCTAAACTTTTATCAAGATGAAAAAGAAAACTTATACCGCTTTAGCGCTTATCTCGATTGCGCCACTCTGCCTTACGAGCTGCTCCCCAAAAGCGAGCACCCTCCTTTTTAGCGCTTCTTCTCTTCCCGATCTATCCTCTGTTTATAATCAGGGAGAGACAGGCTATATCGTAAGCGCAGAGAAAGATTTTAGCTATGCCCTAGGAGAGAGCATTCCTTATGACATTATGACTGATAATAGCGTTATTTCCCCTCTTAGCGCTTATATCTCTTTATTTGAGATCTACGCTATGAGCGGTGATGAAAGTGTTGGAAATGTTATCTACTCCACAAGCGAGGATTCTAGCTCTAGTGACTCCGGCATCATGCTTTTAGATGATGAAGATATTGATAGCGATGATGAAGAGACGGATGATGAAGATAGCGATGCCACTAGTGAAGAGATAGAGGAGGAGGAATCTGATCCTCTTCTTGATTATCAAACCTTCCTTTATAAACTTACCTTCTCTGATAGAACCGGCTCAAGTAGGACAAGCGACTCATTAAGGCCTTTCTCCGCTTTATTTTTAAGTAGTGATACTTCTTATAATGAAGACTCCCTCTCCTATTTAGCGGACTCTTATTTTATTGACTCCTATAGCATAGACTACTCTAGTGAGTCCGCTTCTAAAGAGATTAATAAATATCTAAAAGATAAAACAAGAGGGAATATTAAATCTAAATATATCTATAGCGAGGATAGCGCCGCCTCTCTTCTCACTAATATGTATTTCACCGCTAACTGGAGTAATGACGCCGGTAATCTTAAATATGACGGAAAGCACGTCTTTAAAAGCGCTGATGGAACTACCACTAAGACTAAATTCCTAAGAGGGGAATATAGTGACGGCCAGGTGATCAGTACTGAAAAGTATTCCTCTTTCTTTACGACCACCGCTAACGACCGCTTCGCTATTAAGTTTATCGTGCCTAGTGACGGCTACTCTATAAGCGATATTTTAACTTGTGAAGTATTAGAGGAAGTTAATAGCCTCTCAAGAGGCGATGAATATCGCCTAGGAGACTATAATAAAACTGACTTTACGACAAACACTAAATACTATACCCGCTGCATCTTCCCAGAGTTTAGCGCTTCTAGTGAGCTTGACGTTGCTCCTCTTCTTAAGAAGAGCGAGAGCCTAGATATCACTAGTGTTTCTCTCTCTAGCGTTAGCGACTGTCTTAGTCTCGATAGCCTAGTTCAGACTAACTCCTTTAATGTCACTAAAAAAGGAATAGATGGTTATGGAAGCGTGGGCTACTCTCTTGTCTGGATTGATGATACCGATAAAACCTATACAAAAGAGTATTTAGACTTTATTATTGATAAGCCTTTTGTCTATATCCTAACTAATGAAGAGGATATCCCTATTTATATTGGCTATGTGAATAATATCTAGTATTATTCATTTAATTTTTATTTTATTTATAAATATTGATAAAAAAGTTTTTATCTTTTTTTTAATAAATAAGGTATATTAAAGGTATAGATGGAGGAAGGCATAATGAAAAGAAATTCCCTAGGTCTAATTCTTTCCCTTACATGCATGGGCATAGTCTCTCTTTCAAGCTGCGGCTATAGCGCGTCCACTCTTATATATGAAAGAGGGGAAAAGAAAGAGTATACCAGCGCGGAGAAAAGTGAGACGAAATATGAGGAGCTAGTCTCCTCTCTTAAAGAGTTTAGCTATACCCTAAGCGCAAGTAACATTTATAGCGATAAGGCCTCTAACCTCGCCTTTTCTCCCCTTACGGTGTATTTAGGGCTCGCGGCCATTAGTGATCTTGCTAGTGGAGACACGAAAAAAGAAATTCTTGATGCTTTCTCCTATGAAAATGAAATGGGAGAGAAAGTAGAGCTAACTAGCGAAGAGATAAAAGCGTGCTACTATATGCTTTTTAATGATCTATGCTTTAGCTATTCATCTAGCCTAGGGAAAACTACTGATACACTAGCGCTCACTAACTCCATTTGGCTAAGCGATGAAATAGCTTATAAAGAGGAAGGACTCGCATCTCTCGCAGACTACTTTTATACCGATAGCTATTATACTGAGTTTTCTAGGACAGGGGCCGCTAATAAGGATATCTCCTCCTATATTAAAGAGAAGACGAGCGGCTTAATTAATCAGGACTTCTCTTATCCTAATGACACTCTTCTCGTTTATTTAGTGACGATGTATATTAAGGGAGGGTGGAGTGAAAACGGAGATAATCTAGAGACCTCAGAGAAGATGAGCTTTACGCAGGCTAATGGCTCCACTATTGACACTAAGCTATTAGTGGGTGATTATCATAGCGGTAAACCTCTTGAGGGAGATAAATATACCTCTTTTTACACCGCAACATACGGGAGCCGCTTCCACATTAAGTTTATTGTGCCTAAAGATGGGTATACGCTTAGCGATATTTATAGCCAAGAAGTGATTAGCGAAGTTAACTCAAAAGCGGTAGCGACTGATTACGATAATATCGATGAAGAAAATAATATTGAGTATCTAACTAGAGTCTATTTCCCTGAGTTCAGCGCTACTTATGATGATGACGTTATGCCTCTAGTTAAAGATACTTTTAATATTAATAATCTCTTTGATAAATATAAATGCGAGATGGATGGCTTAACTAATAGCCAGATCTATCTTGAGGGTATTAGGCAGTCTAATAACTTTGAAGTAACAAAAAAAGGAATCGAGGGCGCTAGTAGCGTGAACTTCCATTTCGGAGCCGGTGCCTCTGCTCCCTCTGGTTACACCGAGGTATTTCAGGACTATTATGTTAATAAAGCCTTCGTCTATCTCCTAACGGATAGGAATGAAATTCCCCTTTATATTGGATATGTCAATAATATCTAAATATGCAAACTGAAAATTTCTTACGTTTGCGTAAGTTTTTTTCAGTTTAGCTCTTCTCTTTATATAATGTTATTAATATTTTCCCTTTAATAATGTATATTAAAGGTATGAAAAGAAAAGGACTTTACCTATCTAGTATGCTTCTTCTTACGGGAGTGACTTCTCTTTCAGGGTGCTCCGCGTCGACTTCAATCTACTCTGCCAGTAAAGCAAGATCATTAACAAGTGAGGAAAAAGAGAATATAAATGAGCTTTCCTTAATGGAAGGGCTCCTTGACTTTTCCTATAAATATAGCGTGGGCCTTGATTATAATGACTCCTATAACTCGGTGGTCTCTCCTATCTCGATTTATATGTGCCTTGCGGAACTTTGTGAGTGCACCGCCTCCACTACGCAGCAAGAGATATTAACGGCTTTAGGAGTTAATTCCCTTGATGAACTAAGAGAGGGAATTTCAACTGTTTATAACTCTCTTATTAGGTCAGTGACCGCAAGTAGTAATTCCACTAAGCCAAATACAGTTATGAGTAAGTTTCTTCTCTCTAACTCGATTTGGCTTGACACGGATTTTCATAACTATAATAGTGAGGTTTTAGAAAATCTCGCCCAAAGCTATTATACTTCCTCCTTTAATGTTGATTTCTATGGGAATAATAAGAAGGCGAATAAAGAGATCACTGAATACGTTAGTGAATCCACTAACGGACTAATTAATCATGATTTTAACTATAATATCTATAGTGAGATGGTCCTTCTTAATACCATCTACTATAAAGACTGCTGGAATGGTTATGGAAATAGCCTTACCCAAAGAGTGGGCTATAATGATACCTTTACAAACGGCAGGGGGGAGATTAATGATGTCACGCTCTATCAGACAAGCTATCGAAGCGGCCAGCCTCTTGACAGAGAGAAATATACCTCTTTCTATACGAAGACCTATGGTGGATATACGCTTCACTTCATCTTACCTAAAGACGAGGTTAGTCTAAGTGAAATCTACACTTATGACACGATTAAAGAGGTTCTTACCGCCACGAGCGATGACTATAAACCTAAAGTAGTCACAACTATTGAAGACGAAGAGAATGATGTCCTAACGATAAAGACCACATATTACGAGACTCGCTGCCTCTTCCCCGCTTTCAGTGCGACGAGCGAGGTTAATCCAATAGCTATCCTAGAGGGTGAAGCCTTTGGAATTAATGAGGTCTTTACAAAAGACGCGGATATGAGTGCTCTCTTCCCTTACGCCGCCTATCCTATTTATGTGGACCAGCTTGATCAGATAACAACCCTTACCGTAAACGGAAAAGGAATTGAGGCCACTAGTGTGACGGCTGCTAAATCAAATGGAAACGGCATGAGCGCCGCGGTTGAATATCAAGATGAGCACATCTTCCTTGAATATCCAGTTGATAGAGCTTTTATGTATGTGATTACTTCCCCTTATGATATTCCCCTCTTTAGCGGCTATATCAATAACGCTTAATCTTTAATTAAATATAAAAAATGGATGCTATTATTGAAGCCTAGATCCCTATCCATAACATGGATAGCCTTTTAACGTCTTTTTGACGACGATTCTCTACTGAGCAATGCTTCGTTTTAGCTATTTTCTTACCTTTTTAAG
>JAJQAM010000024.1 GCA_021203805.1 Coprobacillus sp. | reverse complement strand
CGGGCATGGTAGGCGCTTTAGGCGGCGTTATGGCTGAGGGCGTCGAGACTATCGGCTCATACTTGCCGCAAGCGGTAGAGATGGGCGTCGGCCTTATAGACTCGTTCGTACAGGGCATAGGAGCAAGCTCAGGCTCGATAGCTACGATAGGAGCCGACGCGGTGACTACGTTTATCACCGGAGTGGCCGGATTATTACCGAGCGTACTTACGACTGGTATCGACGTGATCCTTAACTTTATAAACGCGATGATAACTAACATACCGGCGATAATCTCAGCCGGCGCACAATCGATCGCGGGCTTTATAACCGGGCTTGCCGACCGTATACCGGATATCTTATCAACGGGCATACAGCTTATCATATCGCTCATTACAGGCATAGGCGACGCTCTGCCGTCACTCATTGAGGCGGCCGGTACGTTAGTGACGTCACTGATAGACGCTATCCTTAACACTAACTGGATCCAAGTAGGTATCGATATCATAATGGCCCTCGGCCAAGGTATCTTAAACTGCGTCAAGTCGATAGGCTCGACTATATGGGGCGCTATAAAGGGTATCTTTACCGGAGGCGATGACGGCGACGCTGAGGCTGAGCTCGAGGCGGTCGGTACCGATCTCACCGAGTCTTACGCTTCGGGCATAGAGGCCGGGGCGGACGCGGCGGCGGCGGCCGCTGAGTCGATAACGGCTATAACGTCTAATCTCGATACCTCCTCGATGGAGTCGGCCGGTGCCGATACGGTAGACGCTTACAGTGTAGGCATAACGACTAACATACCGATCATAACGTCGGCGACCGATGAGCTCGGCGAGACGGTCCTTAACAGCTTTGATACGAGCTGGGATGCGGTACAGAGCTCGACCGATGAGGCTATGCAGGCTATAACCGAGAGCACTACCAAAGAGGCTCAGGTCGCGGCCGATGCTATCAAAGACTCTTTTGAGTCGATGGAGATCGTGATACCGAAGCCTAAGGTGCCGGTCATTACTACTACTTATCGCACCGAAAATTACGGCGACGGCGGCTCTATACAGATACCGGAGTTTAACGTTAACTGGAATGCTCTCGGCGGTATCTTTGACCAAGCTACTTTGCTCGGCGGCGCTCAGACCGTACAGGGAGTAGGCGAGGCCGGACCGGAGGCCGTCTTACCGCTCAGTACTATGTGGGAAGAGATGCGAGACGTGTTCGCCGACGTGTTCTCGGCTGACAGCGGTCAGGGTATCGTAAAGACCTTGCTCGACCGTCTCGAGGAGCCCGAAGGCGGCGGTACCGCGGGTAGCTCTTTCGAGTATGCCGGAGCGGGCGGCCCGAATGTGACTTACTCGCCGGTATACAATCTCTACGGCTCGGCGACTAAAGAGGATGCGGTCGAGGCTGAGAGAATGTCACAGGCTGAGTTCTCACGTATGATGAGAGAGTGGGAACGCAATAACAAGCGCACTAAATTCTAAAGGAGGGCGGTATGGCGAGAAAGACGTCTTATACAACTTATCAGGGTCAGACGTGGGATCAGATCGCCTTCGATGTATACGGCGATGAGATATACGCCGACTACGTGATGGAGAATAACTACGACTACTTAGACGTACTCGTATTCTCAGGCGGTGAGGTGCTCTATGTGCCGCCGTTGCCTGAGAGTCTCGAGGGCACTATGCCGCCGTGGAGAAACTCGACTACGAGCTCGGGCATTGACCCGTATGACGTTTAAGGAGGTGAGTCTATGGCAAGCCCCCGTCAAGCTAAAGTAAATATAACTTATATACCTAAAGGAGAGTCGAGGTCCCGAACGGCCTCGGCTCTTGCTCCATATATAGAGTCTTTTTCTTACGTCGACGCGGCGAGCGGTGAGAGCGATACCTTCTCGCTCAAGCTGAGCAACGTCGATCTCAAGTGGTGTAACAGATGGCTCCCCGAGATCGGCGATAAGATAAAGGCTACGATAAAGACCGAGAGCTGGGACACGGCCGGACGGACCAAGTCTTACCCTTGCGGTAAATTTTGTTGCGACGATATGCAATTCTCGGGGCCGACTCTGACGTGTACCATAAACGGTACTTCGGTGCCCGAGTGTCAGGATTTTAGAGCGACCGAACGTACGTACACATGGCAGATAGTCACGTTACAGGAGATGGCTCAGGCTATCGCCGATAAGTACTATCTCACTCTCGTATATGATGCCGGCGAGGTAAAGATAGAGACTATCGAACAGACCGAGGAGACCGACTGCGAGTTTCTCAACCGGGTCTGCGAGGAGTACGGCCTTGTCATGAAAGTCTATTACGGCAAGCTGATTATCTACGATATCGGCTTATATGAGGATGAGAGATCGGTAGCGACTTACAGTATCAAAAAATTTCAGAGTTGGGAATATGAGGCCGCGCTCACGGGTACTTATACCGGCGCGGTCCTTACTTACACTAACGGGGACGATGATACCGAGATCGAGATGTCCGTAGGCTTAGAGGGCCGTATGCTCACCGTCACGGAAGAGGTCGATAATGCCGATGACGCTTTTCGCAAGGCTTGCGCGGCGGTCAATAAGGAAAACAGATCGGCCGTTACTATGACGGCTACGATCAGGGCTAACTTAAAGCTCGCGGCCGGACGGTGTATCTACGTCACCGGAGCGTATGAGCTCAACGGCAAATATTTTATCGATAAGATCACCCACAATATAGGCGGCTCTACCGGCTATACGATGGATCTCGAGTTACACAAGGTACAGGACCGGATAGACTTTATCACGCCCTTGCCTGAGGCCACAGAAACGCCGTCAACGGCCGAGACGGTCACCGAGGGTGAAGCGGTCACTGTCAACGGTCCCGTCTATTACGCGGCCACTGGCGGCCTCTCAGAGGCATACAGCGATACGCGTATGTATATCGCTGATATCGCTCCGGCCGGACCGTACAAGTATGGCGTGAGCAAACGTCAGGGCGGCGAGTGTATCGGGTATGTATCTCCGGACTCGATAAGAGAGGTGTGAGGCATGGAAGGCGGACAGATAAGGATAGGTCAGGTATCAAAGATAAATTACGAGTCGGGCATGATCTCGGTAGTCTTTAACGATAAGGATGCGACTACTACTAAAGACTTGCCCGTGCTCTCTTTTAACGGCGAGTATAAAATGCCGGCTCTCGAGTCTTACGTACTGGTGGTATCTCTCTCTAACGGTAACGAGGCCGGATATGTGCTCGGCAATTACTGGAATAACAAGAACAAGCCCGCGGTGAGCGGTGCCGGGGTATATCGCAAAGAGCTCGGCGCTTCGGCCGGCGAGGCTTATATACAGTACAGCAACGGCTCGATAACTTTTCATGACGGCTCAGGCTCGGCGACGCTGAGTCAGATTATAGCCGCGATAAATCTTTTAGGAGTGTGATTATGGCTCAGATAGGGAATTTCGGATCCAAGATCACGTTCGAGACTTCGGACTCTAAGATATTAAATTTCTCAGGTTTCAAGAAAGAGGTCTCCTCTCGCTGGGTCGACCATGAGATCGTCGGCAAGGCCCCCGAGAGACAATTTCTCGGGCCTGACAACTCTAAGGTCACCTTTAATATAACTCTCGACGCGAGACACGGTGTACGGCCCCGTACGACGCTCAAAACAATAGAGAAATGCGTTACGAACGGCACGCCGTACTCCCTCGTGATCGGGGGCACCAAGGTCGGCAAGTATGTTATGACTCAGTGTTCGGAGACGTGGGACGAGATCATGAACAAGGGCGAGCTCGTGAGAGCTACGTGTAGCGTGACGTTAGAGGAATACTCGTAAAGGAGGGGCGGTATGGCGAATATAACGGCCGAGTTCGTCGGCTTTGATTACATGAGCGCGAGCGAGCTCGAGGAGATCAAGAGAAATATCGAGTTTTTATTATCGACCCCCGCGGGCACATGGCCCGGCGACCGTAACTTCGGTATCGATATGCAATATATCGGAATGCCGGGGCCGATAGCTCAGAATCAGATCGCGCTCGAGATCACGGACAAGATAGACGAATATGAGCCCCGGGTAGTTGTGGTGAGTATCACGTCCGAACATGATGAGGGTCAGATAAAGAACGTCGTCCGGGTAGGCGTCAATGAGGACTACGAGGACGATGAGGAAAACGATGACGAAGTTGAGGAAATAGATGAGGAATAGGAGGGCGGCAAGATGGCTGATGATCTTGAAAGCTTAGACAGTTTACCGGACATAAGTTTTATCGATAATCTCACTCTCGAGGACGTGCAGACTCAGATGTTAAACACGTTTCAGGAGACTTACAAAAATATCACGGGTAAGAGTATCGTACTCGCCCGCGCCGACCCTTACCGGCTCCTTATACTCGCCTCGGCTCAGATCATATACCAAGGCTTACAGAATTGCGATAAGGCCGGCAAGATGAATCTCTTAAAGTACTCGTACGGAGATTACTTAAAGAATCTCGCGGCTTTTAAGGGCGTCGCGGCACTCGACCCGCAAAAGGCTACCGTGAACACCGTATGGCGTCTCGCTGAGCCTCGTGAGTCGGCTACGGCTATACCGGCCGGGTCCCGTATCACGGCCTCGTATGATGTGTATTTTGAGACTACCGAGTATCACGAGATACCGATAGGCGATACCGAGATAGAGATAACGATGACTTGCACCGAGGCCGGTGAAAAAGGTAACGGCTTTATGCCGAACGAATTAACGGTACTGGTCGACCCGGTAGCGTTTATCGCGAGCGTGACTAATATCGATACGAGCTCAGGCGGCACCGATGAGGAGTCAGATCAGAGCCTCGCCGAGAGAGTGTATCTCGCGCCGTCGAGCTACTCAACGGCCGGGCCGGATGACGCTTACATATATTGGGCTAAACAGCTATCCGATGAGATCGGCGACGTTCTCGCTACCTCGCCGACGCCCGGAGTAGTCGATATAAGGTTCACGCTCTCAGACGGTTCGCTACCCGATGAGGCATGGATCGCGCGTATGGAGGAGCAGTTACAGCAAAGAGGCAAGAGGCCGCTCACCGATTACGTACAGGTCGCGGCACCCGATACCGCCTCTTACGATATCGACGTCACGTACTATATCAATACCTCAGACTCAGATCAGGCGGTTACGATACAGGCTCAGGCCGCTCAGGCCGTGCAGGATTATATCGAGTGGCAAGCGGGCAAGATCGGCCGCGATATCGAGCCGGGCACATTGATACAGTACATGAAAAAGGCCGGCGTAAAGCGTGTAGATGTAAATGAGCCCGAGTTTACCGTCATAGCGGACACGGCGTTACCGGTACTCGGTCAGTGCAACATAATCTACGGAGGGCTTGAGGATGATTGATTACTACGATGGTCAGCTGACCGACCTCTTACCGGGCAACGTCAAAAACGATCCCGTCATACAGGCGTACTCGGCCGCGTTACAATGCGGCACCCGGCTCATATATCACTATGCTCAGACGGTTTATATCTATTGCTCGATAGATACCGCTCCGGAGGAGATATTAGACTATCTCGCCGTTGAGTTACGCACTCAGTACTACTCTGAGGACCTCGATATCGAGACCAAGAGATCGCTCGTGCGTAACACCTTATTGTGGTATATGACGGCCGGCACTCCGGCGGCGGTCGAGGAATTGGTCGAGATCGTGTTCGGCTACGGCGAGGTGCAGGAGTGGTTTGAGTATGACGGTGAGCCTTACTGGTTTAAGATCGTGACCGACACGCCTCTCGGCGAGGATAACGTCGCGTACTTTAGCGAGATGGTAAAGCGGGTAAAGAACACGCGTTCGCACCTCGGCTCTATCAGCGTACACCGTGAGGCCGATTTAGATTTTTATGCCGGAGTAGGCGGACACTCGAGTTACCACCCGGCGGCCGTAAGAGACGGCTATAAAGTCACCGAAGAAACAGATCAGACTATCAACGTCGGTATGGCGTCGATGAGCAAATATAAATCAATAGTAAAGGAGGAGTAAATTTATGCCTATGCCTTTTAATCCCGCCGTGATGACTAACGGCGGTATCGCGCTCCTTACCAAGGCTCAGGCCGGCGAGTGCTCGATCGAGTTTACCCGGATGGTAATCGGCGACGGTACTTATAGCGCGGATGAGGAGACGGTCGCCGCCTTACAGGCTCGCACAAGTCTCAAGTCACTTAAAAACAGTTATGCCATGTCAGGCGTGACAGTGTATACCGATAACTCGGTCAAGCTCACGGCCTTACTCACTAATCAGGATCCCGTCACTCTCGAGCCGCTCGTAACTGAGGGCTATTATATCAACGAGATAGGCGTATACGCCAAGGAAAAGGACGGCGGCGATGATACCGAGGT
>JAJQAM010000003.1 GCA_021203805.1 Coprobacillus sp. | reverse complement strand
AGGCTGTCCCACTTCTAGAAAAAGCGGGATTTAAAGATATCGACTCTGTTAAAAAACTTAAAGCGGGAGATAAAGTCTATAAGGTCAATAAGAATAAGAATATCTGCGCTTTTATTATCGGCTCTCTTCCAATTACGGAAGGCCTTAGGATACTTGGGGCACATATTGATTCCCCTCGCCTCGACTTTAAAGAGCACCCCATCTATGAAAGAGATGAGTTTGCCTATGGTAACACTCACTACTATGGGGGCATTAAAAAGTATCAATGGGTCACTATTCCTCTTGCCCTTCACGGAGTGGTGTGCCTTAAAGATGGCTCAACGGTGGAAGTTAATGTTGGCGAAGACCCCTCTGACCCAGTTCTAGGAATAACCGACCTTCTCCCTCACCTTGCAAGGGCTCAGATGTCTAAACCCGCAGGTAACATCATTGAAGGCGAAGACCTTGATGTCTCTCTTGGGTCTATGCCCCTTAAAGACGCGGATAAACAGAAAGTTAAAGCTAATGTTCTTCATATCTTAGAAGAGAAATACGCTATTAAAGAGGAAGATCTCATCTCGAGTGAAATTGAGGTCACTCCAGCGGGGGCCGCTCGTGACTACGGCTTAGATCGAAGTATGATTCTTGGATACGGCCACGACGATAGAAGCTGCGCTTATACCTCTTTAAGAGCTCTTCTTGACACTCCTAAAGTCGAGCATACAGCGTGCTGTATCCTCACCGATAAGGAAGAGATTGGTAGTGTCGGTGCCACCGGGGCTCACTCCTATTTCTTTGATAATATGGTGATTAAGCTTTTAGAGCTTCTCGGTAGTAAAGATCCCCTTGCGGAGTCTAGAGAAGTCTATGAACACTCTAAGATGCTCTCAAGCGACGTGAGCGTTGGCTATGACCCACTTTATGCCTCTGTAAGCGAAAAAGATAATGCCGCCCTTCTTGGATACGGCCTTGCCTTTAACAAATATACCGGCAGCGGCGGTAAATCAGGGGCTAACGATGCTAACCCTGAATACTACGCTTTTATCCGTAATACCCTTGATGAAGCGGGGGTTAACTGGCAATCTAGTGAACTCGGAAGAGTGGATGCTGGTGGAGGCGGAACTATCGCCTATATCCTCGCTAACTATAATATGGATGTTATTGACGCGGGTATCCCCGTTCATAACATGCATGCGCCGATGGAAGTAGTGTCCAAAGTGGATGTCTATGAAGCCTATCTCGGCTATAAAGCCTTCCTCACTAAATAAATAGATGAAAATCCTTTATAAACTAGAAGATAATGTCTATCCCTACACCGGCTTTACCCACACTAGGGATATCTCTCGCTGCGTTTTATTTAACGAGAAAGGCGAGATTCTTCTTAATCATCTCGTCGGGGATGATAAGTTTGGGCATAGGGACTACTACGAGCTCCCAGGTGGAGGAAAAGATAAAGGGGAAACGCTAACTAGCGCTCTTAAAAGAGAGATAAAAGAGGAAGCCGGGTATTTAATTAAGGAAGAGTCTATCGTCCCCATAGGACGGGTTATAGACGCTTATAACCTCATAGGGAGGATTAATAATAATCATTACTATATCGCTTATATCGATAAGAGGTGTGAGAAAGATCTACTTGACTACGAAAAAGTTCTTATAAGGGAGCAGATTTGGGTCTCTTTAGATGAAGCGATTAGCCTCTATAAAAGCGTGGACACCAATTTATCCCCACTTGCCACTCTCGTAATTAATAGAGAGCTACCAATCCTAGAGCTAGTAAGAGATAAATACGCCTCTCTTATTCCCCATAATTGACATTTACCCTTTTTCTTTATAAACTATACTTTACTGGCGGGTGTGGTGAAGTGGTTAACACATCTGGCTGTGAACCAGACATGCGTGGGTTCGACTCCCATCTCCCGCCCCAAAGAGGCTATAACGCATAGAAATATGCGTTTTTTCTTTGGCTCATATTTCTTAATACGTACTTTGTTTTTTCTGACCACTTTTTATTTCGCTTGGTATAACCTAGCCTATAATAGCCCCCGCCCCATAAAATAAATACCTATTCTTATCATATTCATTTTTTATATTTTTTGTCTCTTATCTGTGTCTTGTTTTTAATATTTTTTGAATATTAAAATATCGACTAATAAAGACTATAATAATATTACTAGTCTATGAATGTCTTAATGTTTTCTGATACATACCCTCCATTTATTAATGGAGTGTCTACCTCTGTTTATAACTTATTCCACACCCTAAGAGACCACGGGAATAAGGTTTTACTCGTGACCCCTGGTCAGGAGAGAGGAGAGATCACTTTAGAAGATGATGTTTTATATGTTCCAGGCTTTGAGCTTAAAAGGCTATACGGCTACCGCGTCCCTAAGCCCTTTGACACCGAGGTTATGTCCTATATTAAAAAGTTTAAGCCTGATGTCATTCATTATCACACTGATAGCACTCTTGGAGTGTTTGCAAGAATTGTCGCAAGACGTCTTAAGCTTCCTATTGTCTATACTTATCATACCTCCTATGAAGACTATACGTATTACGTCACTCACGGCTTTCTTGATAGAGCGGCTAAAATGATTGTAAGAGGCTACTCCAGAGTTATCGCTAACGGGACCACTGAGTTTATCACTCCAAGCGAAAAGACTAAGGACTCTTTTAGAGTGACCGGTAATGATTTATATATAAACGTCATCCCTACGGGAATAGATTTCTCTTTATTTGATGAATCCCTAGTGGACTACGCTAGAGAAGACGAGTTTAAAAAGGCCCATCACATTGGGCCTAATACCAAAGTCTTCCTCCTTCTTGGAAGAATTGCTAAAGAAAAGAGCATGGACGTTTCTATTTGCTGCTTTAAAAGGTTTTTAGATGACCATAAGGGGGTGGACGCTCGCCTCTTAGTCGTGGGAGGGGGACCCGCGAGAAATGAGCTTGAGCTTCTCTCTCATGAGCTAGACATTGAGCAGTATATCGACTTTATTGGCCCCGTTCCCGCAAGCGACGTTCCCTTTTACTATCACCTCGCTGATATCTATACTTCAGCGTCTATTAGTGAAACCCAGGGCCTGACCTTTATGGAGGCGATGGCCAGCGGTGATCTCGTCCTCGCTCGTATCGCTGATAACCTTACTGGAACCATTGTAGAAGGGAAAACCGGCTACTTCTTCTCTGATGAGAAGAGCTTTTCCCAGAAAGCGGGTCATATTCTCTCTTTATCCTTTGAGGAGAAAGAGAAGATTAAAGAAAATGAGCTTAAGATTATTGATAAGTATTCAATAGAGACTTTCTATAATAATGTGATTGAGGTTTATAATCGTGCCATCAGAAAAACCTGGTAAAAAGGTTAAGTCTATTAAAAAGTATAAAGAGACAGTTCATATCTATTTTACTAGTGGCGAGCGACTTATTATCTCTTATGAAACCTATATTGATTATCCCCTATATGAGGGCAAAGAGATCACTAGTAAAGAGTATCAAGATATAGTAAATAGCGAGAAAGTCTCCTCGCTATACATAAAAACGGCAAAATCCCTTCTCGCTCACCCTAAAAGCGAGAAAAAGGTAAGAGAAGCTCTCTACGATAAAGGCCTAGGGAAAAAAGACGTAGAGAGAGTAGTGAGTAGACTTATTAGTGAGGGCTATCTTAACGAGAAGGCCTTTGTAGAGGGCTACCAATATATCTATAACGAGAGAAACCTAGGAAAGAGAAGTATCATCTCTAAATTAAAAGAAAAGGGATACACTGAAGAAGCCATTAACTCCCTTAAATTCGATACTGGTGAGGAAAAAGAAAAGATAAATAAACTTCTCCCTACTCTAGAAAAGAAATACGCGAGATATCCTCTTAATGTCAAAAAGGAAAAGATCAGAGCGGCTCTTCTCTCTAAAGGCTACGACTATGACCTAGTAAGAGAGGCCCTTACTAGCGTCACTAGTGAAGATATAGCCCTGGTGGACGCCTCTCTATCTAAAGAGATGAGTAAGCAGGTAAAAAGTAAAGAAAATAAGTATAACGGGAAAGAGCTAAAGACTCATGTTATTAACTCCCTTTTACAAAAGGGGTATTCATATAATAAAATAATTAAGGAATGGAACGAAAAGTATGAAACTAATTAGTGAATTTGTTAAAGATGAAAAAGTAGCCACTCAGCTTTTAGTGAATAATGTCTCTAAAAGCACTTCAAGTGTTGGTTCTACTTATTTAAACGTTGAGCTAAAAGACAATAGCGGCACTATCTACGCGAAAAAGTGGGAACCATCTGAAGCAGATGAAGAGGCTCTAGTAGCGGGCAGTATTGTCTATATAGAAGGAGAAGTTACTCTTTATAAGAGTAACCTTCAGCTTAAGATCAATAGTGTTACCCCTCTTGACGCTTCTGAAGTGGATCTAGCCCGCTTCACAAAAGAGTCTCCTCTTAGCCTAGAGGAGCTTGATAAGAAGCTTAGTTATTATATTGACTCTATTAGTGATCCCCTTCTTAAAAAGACAGTCAATATCGCTCTTACTAGATATGATAAGGAGTTTCATAATCTTCCCGCCGGGAAGAATATTCATCATGACTATCGTCACGGCCTTCTCACTCACGTTATCTCAATGGCGGAGATTGCTGAGTTTTTATGCGCTCACTACGGAGACACGGACTACGATATGCTTATGAGCGCTACCCTCCTTCATGACATTGGAAAGAGTAAAGAGCTAGAAGGCGATGTCTCTTATAGTTATACCCTAGAAGGTAAACTACTTGGCCATATATCTCTTGGCGAAGTGATTGTTAGCGAAGCGGCCTCTGAAGCGGGTCTCGATAAAGAGAAAACCACTGTGCTTCTCCATATGATCTTATCCCATCACGGTCAGCTTGAATTTGGCTCCCCCGTTCTTCCTCAGACTAAAGAAGCCCTTCTCCTCTCTCTTATCGACTCCCTTGACTCCAAGATGGCCGCGGTCACTAAAGCTCTTGACGGAGTGGCTGCGGGAGAGTCCTCCCCTAAGGTCTACGCTCTTGATAATAGAACCTTCTATAAACCAAAAAAGTAAATACGTTATAAGATAAATCTGACCAAAAGAGGCCACTCTACAATTTAGAGAGTGGCTCTTTTTGTGATTTTATTTATTTATAAATAAATCTTATCTTATAATTATTATGTTATTTATATAACACACTTATAATTTAATTTTTCATTCATTAATTTTAATCACATTAAAATGGGAGGTTTTTACTAGTATGAAGAAAAAATCTTTTAAAAGTGTAGCCGTTTTAGCGGTGTGCGCCCTTTTATGTGTGAGCGGTTGTAATAAGGAAGATTCTAACACCGTATATGGTTATCCCCAATACGATGAAGACGCTATTGTAATTCACTATTATAGAGCGGACGCTAATTATTCCGACTGGTCACTATGGCTTTGGTCCACTAACGCTGACGGCGCAGAATACGATTTCAACGGTATGGACTCTTATGGAGCGGTTGCTTCCTATCCTCTCTCCACAATTGGAGTAACGGATATTACCACTGAGCAAATCGGATTCATTGTTAAAGCGAGAAGCGCTGACTTTAATAATCCTACCTGGACTACAAAAGATATTGATAGCGACCGCTTTATCGATCTTACCGCTTATGATAGAGATGAAAACGGAGAATATCACGTCTATCTTAAGAGCGGCGACGCTAATATCTATAACGACCCTGATGGAGGAATGGCTTCTGTTATTAAGAAAGCTGAGTTCTCGTCTTACACTCGTATTGCCGTTACCGGAAGCGTTGAGATTGAATCCGCAGTTGTCTATGAAAACGGAAAAGTAATCAAAGAGCAATCTTGGAGCACTCCAACAGTCTCGGTGGGCATTACTCTCGATGAAAAAATATCAATTGAGAATGTCTATACGGTTGATGTCAACTTCGTTGGTGGAAAGAGCGCGACCACCACGGTTAGTATGAGGCCTTTATTCTCCACAAACGAGTTTATAGAGCAGTATGGAGAAGACGGAGAGCTTGGCGCTATCTATACATCTGGACAGACAGAGTTTAGAGTGTGGTCTCCTGTCTCAAGCGCTATTACCCTTCGTATCTATGAAAGCGGCACTCCTAAATCAGTAGACTCAGTAAATGGTAATGATACTTGTGCTGAGTATCCAATGGTGAAGGCAGATAATGGCACTTTCGAATATACACTAAGCGGTGACCAAGCGGGTAAATATTATACCTATGTCGTTACTAACGCTAGCTATACCGCTAAAGAAATCGTTGATCCATACGCTAAGAGCGCCGGTATCAATGGTCTAAGGGGTATGGTTGTGAACTTCGATAGTAGTGATGCAAAACCTGAGGGATGGGATGATTTTACCGCTCCTAACCATGATAGGAAAGAGCTTACGGTCTATGAAACCCATGTCGTGGATATTACTTCAAGTGAAACCTGGGGTGGAACCCCTGCTTACGCTAAGACCTATCAAGGCGCTTATGAAACTGGTACAACCTATACCGAAGGTACAACTGAGGTCAAGACCGGCTTTGATCACATTGTAGATCTCGGTGTGAACGCCGTTCAACTCCAGCCAGTCTTTGATCAAGCAAATGAAGAAGATCACGCTAAGACGAGCTTTAACTGGGGCTATAACCCTCTTAACTATAACGTTGTAGAAGGTTCTTATTCCTCTGATCCATATGATGGATATGCAAGGATTAAAGAGTTTAGAGAGCTTGTTATGGCGTATGGAGAAAAAGATATCTCCATTATTATGGACGTTGTCTATAACCACGTTAACGGAGCGATTCAGTCTAACTTTGATGTCCTTATGCCTGGCTACTATTTCCGTTATAACGATGACGGAAGCTTATCAAGTGGCTCGGGGTGCGGAAATGATACCGCTAGTGAACTACCAATGTATCATAAGTTTATGGTGGATTCTACTTCCTTCTGGGCAGAGACCTATAAATTAAGCGGCTTTAGATTTGACCTCATGGGTCTACATGACACTGATACCATGAACGATATCACTGAAGCCTGTCAGGAAATCAACGAAAATATCGTTATCTACGGCGAGCCTTGGACTATGACCACCGCTTCTAACCTTGGAAGTGGTAATTATCTAGCCACTCAGTCTAATGCTAAATCATATGGCGATTACGGCCAGTTTAACGATGCGATGAGAGACGCTCTTATTAAAGGCGGTCTCAATAGTGTCTCCACTAAAGGCTGGATTACTGATAACACTAAAGTGAGTGCTGCCGATGTCACAAGTATTATCTACGGCATAGATGGATATACCGGCTCATCCACAAGTGGATATAGCCAGTATCTCGATGCGGATAAGACTAATAACTATGTCTCTTGCCATGATAACTATACCCTCTACGATAGATGTGTCGCCGCGGGCATTAAGGATGAAGAGACCATTGCGAAGATGGCGGTTCTTGCTAACGCTATGGTCTTTACCTCCAAAGGTACAAGCTTTATGCTTGCGGGTGAAGAGTTCCTTAGAACCAAGAATGTCGACGGTGGAGATCCATCTAACTCTTATCAGTCCTCTTATAAGTGTAATGAGCTTGATTATTCTCTTCTCATTAAAAACGCTAGTGTCTACGAAAACTACAAAGCCCTTATTAAGGCCAAGCAGGAAATCGACGGCTTAGGCGCGGAAAGTGAAGAGACTATGGCGGAAGCCTATCAGAATGTTACCACTTATGAAGATGGAGCTGCTCTTAGCTATCACGTTGAAGACGAACAGCTAGGCGATGTCATTATCATCCATCATAATGGTGTGCCTTCAATTTATGGTGATGAAGGTATTACCGTCGATCTAAGTGGTTATACTCTCTATCTTGATACACTTGGCGAGTATAGCGATGCTACTCTCACCGCACAGACAGTGATTAAGCCTTATCAGACCATTATCGCTTATAAAACCAACCCCTAATCAAATAGATTAGGTTTATATAAAAGGCAAGCCAAGATAGTTGGCTTGTCTTTTTTATTTATTTCGCCCGTTTTAGGCTCTCTAAGCGGCTTTTATCCCATATAGGATAAATTAGTCGAGCCGTATTATATCGACGAGAGAAGGAAGGTTTAACTCGCTAGCGTCATGACTTTTCATCTCAATTCTAAGTCCATCGTCCTTGCTATAGCGGGGAATCACATGAACATGAAAATGAAAGACAGACTGACCCGCGGCCTCGTAGCAGTTGCTTAAGATATTAACGCCCTCGGCACCGAGCATCTTGATCTGGATTTGACCCACACGCTGGGCGATATCCATGACCTTATGCATAATCTCTTTCGGGCAGCTTAAGAAATTGTCGTAGTGCTCTTTACTGATCACTAGAGTGTGCCCTCTCGTGGTCTGGCCTACGTCGAGAAAGGCGAGGACATCCTCGTCCTCATATATCTTGTAGCAGGGCACCTCCCCTTTAATGATCTTACAGAATATATCTTCTTCTTCTTCTTTACCCATTTTATTTATCCTCCCTATATATACTCTATATATATGTCTAAATATATATTTTAGTAACTTTCCCTTTATTTATAAAGAGGAAGAAAAGAAGCGCCTTCTAGGTAAAGAGGGGAATGTTGCCCATTAAAAAGCATTCCTATTAATAAAAAAGGAGGGCCCTAGCCCTCCTAATTTATTTAATTATTTAATCCCAAGGGATTAATCATCAAATAGGTCTGGATAATTCGCGTAGAAGTAGTCGTAGACGACATCATCGTGATAGCTAAGAGTAGCCTGCTCAAGCCACCACTCAGTGGAGAGAGTCGCGTAGCTTGAATCGCTGGCGACAATTTTTGCGACATTATTAACCGCGTCTTCCATGACATCGTTACCTCTTGTGACCGCGTAGCGGTTATCAGAGGTCTTAGAGAGTTTACTAGAAGAAATAGCTTCTTCAATTTGGATGATGTAGTAAGTTGAGGAGTCTCTATCATAGAAGAGGACATCGCTGCTCTTATTAGCAAAGTCACTGGCTTCACTCGTCTGATTCTTTAGGTAGTACTTACCGTTAATCTGCGCGACATAGTTATTAGCGTCGTTATCTTTAGAGTAGGTCCAGCTTGAGCCGTTCCACTGCCATCTATCATGGCTAATAAGTCCCTCTTCATCGCCTTCCTGAATAGCGTTCGCCACAGAGATATTAAAGAGTCTTGTTCTAATGTTATCAGGGAGAGTAGTAAGGCCTCCGTTTTTAATATACCAGCCGTCAGTAGTGTAGCTTTCTAGTCTAATGTTATCTTGCTGCATCTTAATGCCGGTGGAAACAGGATAAGAGGAGGCTCCAGTAAGCTCACTTTCCACGCTTTCATCGGTTAGATATGGATTATCATCGAGTTTATTAATCTTCTCAATGAGATCGCCGTATTTGGTGCCGAGATAGCCGCTATAGGTTGTTTCACTATCATCTGCACCGTAGCTAGAAGTTACAGTGGAGAATCCAGCATTACTAAGTAGTGCCTTTTCTTCATCGCCAAGCTTATCCTCAACGATACCAATACCTCTCCAAGCATTAGAGAGCATCTTTAAGGTATCTAGGTCCACTTTATTAGTGGAGTCTACAATTGAATTAGTTTCGCTTTCTGGCTCCGCGTCAAGGTATTCCTTAACAAACTCATTCATGAGATAAGCGGCGCTTTCCTGATGGTCCTCGTTATCGCTTATAGCGACGATATTGACCTTACGGGCGTAGGTACGCCCAAGCGTATTATAGGACTCATCGAGAAGATACTGCTCCACGAGAAGATCCTGATAAATAGCGGGGATAATCTCATCTTCGATATAGGTATAAGGATCAGCGCTTGACTCCTCATCTTCTAGTCCGTAGTTAGATTGATAATACTCTCTATGGAGTAGAGGAGTGGTACTAATTCCTTCGATTTCCTCAAAGACTTCTTCCTCTTCAATATTTGGGTAAATTAGAGATTCAGTGAGGTTACCCTTCACCTCTTCGTCTAGCGGGCTTGCTACTTTTTCAAAGCTTCCGTATAGACTCATGAGGAACTCTTTTTCTTTAAAGATAGAGCGGTAGGAGTAGTTTCCAGTGTTAATTGTGGAGTAGAGGGTCTCAGAGATTCTCTCTTCGATGGTGTCCCACTTGGCCACGACACGGGCGTATTCGCCCTGTGAGGGCGCGGCCTCTTCATCTACGACCTCCGCATTATCATCAATTCTTTCATCTTCGTTATTAGTGGACCAATAAGCTTTATGAGAGGTGATGAATTCATCGGTAACGGCGCTAACGCCGCTCACGACTCCGCTTTCTTCGTCGGTGTGCTCCGTGATATCTTTAACCACCGCTTTAAGGGTGACACCGCTATCATCTACGACCGCGTTATAAGGTCCAAAGACTGATTTAGCGTATTCATAAAGCACTTCATCCACAACATCGCTTGCAAGAGAGCCATCTCTTAGGGCGTCATAGACGATATTAAGGACGTTATTATAGACATCGCTATAGGCGTCATTTGAGATAATAGGATCGTCATAGTCCGTGGTCTTAGCGATGATTTCATCGCAGGCGGTAAGACATAGACATCCAAGGCAGGCAATTCCTAAAGCCTTAAAAGTTTTTTTACTCGACATAGCACTTGCCTCCCTTCTCCCAGTCCGCTAAGGTAATTTTGCTAGAATCAGAACTATTTGCGTGAGCAAAGCCAACGACGCAGCCGGTATCAACGAGTCTACCTTCTTTGGCTCTCTCTTCTTCCTGGACCTCGAGCATCTCGAGATAGGTTCTCCAGGAATCATTAAGGGTCTTTTCTGCGTTCCATAGGTTCTGCTCTCTTGTGACCTTAATCATCTTCTCGATTTGGTCACCGATATTAGTTTGTCCCTCTTGGGTTGTAAACTGAATGCTTCCCTTAGAGACAAAGTATTCATATAGTCTATAGGAATAAGTGGTGTCAAAAGAAGTAATAAGACTTTCAACATCATTCGCTCTTTCCTTATAGATAGATTGATCGGTAGTGGAGAGGAAGTTAACATAGGTATCTTTATCCTGCTTCACTCCATTAGCATCGGTATAGGTTGGATACTCATCATCTCCTGGGACAAAGGTAGTGTAGTAGTCTTCTAGGCTAGACTCACCGTCTTCTCCTTCATTAAAATCATAAATTGATTTTTGAATAACCATGAGATGAATTCCATATTCACTACGCACACCGATAATGACTCGGCCCTGCTCATCGCAGAGGACTTTCTGATCGTTAGTTGTAATGCCATCAACTTCTTGCCATCTAGCACTCTCTTCATTAAGAGTATCTTCTGGCTTATCAGTAGCACTATCGTCATATAGAGCTTGTAGCTCCTCGCTATCACTAATGCCTTCATTAGTAATCACAAAGGCACTGTGTTTATTAAGATATTCATTCCAAATAATATTTCTTGGATAGGAAGCGGTATTGCCATCATTGACATCAAGTCCGTTCTCATCTTTTTCAGTGTCACTATAGAATTTAAGTAAGTCGAAGACGCCGTATGGGACGTAGCCTAGCTTAATATTACTGACTTCTTCCTTTACTGTAGTGTCTTCAAATTCACCGCTGAGACCAAGACCATCTTCGATGGCGGGGTTCTCTGTGTGACCTGCGTATGTCGCATCATAGGCGTATAGGCCAAGCTTAAATTCATTGACAAAGGATGTTGTGGTATCCATGATACCAGCGTCACCATATACCTCCGCGCTTGCGGTGTCATCACTAAGGTTATAAGCGATATCACCAAATTTGAGGATGCCGTCATTAAGCATGGTGAGAACCGTGGAAAGCTTATTCGCTTCGCTTTCTGTAATGACGCTTCTAGTAAAACTACTAGACTCGTCTGAGACATTTACGAGAATATGACGGACGTGATATGGGAAGGCGCTTCTTACGGAAGTTACTACCTCCTCTCCCGTATCACTAACGCCGATGTATTCTTCTTTAAGTTCATCAACATTATTGTCGAAGTACCAATCTTCGATTTCTTCTTTTTCGATGTTATAGATGAAATACTCAAGTAGTTCATCTTCATCTTCTAGTCCAAGCCCTTCTAGATAAGCGTCCCACTCCTTATCATAGGATGTGCCGTTATCACTAGCTTGGTCTTTACAGTCTTGTTTCGCTCCAAGGACGTTCTTATCGGCCTCTACTTTAATCTCTTCAAGATTCTTACACTCATCGAGATCACCTTTAGTAAAGACGTAGCCTTGTTCAAAGACATAACGAGTAAGAACTTCCATGATGGCGTTGTAGAATGTCATCACTCCATCTTCAGTATTTCGGTACTTCTCGTAAAAGTCATTGGTTATTAGAGCTATTTCTTCACCATTGTAACCTGTAAAGGTCACAATTGCGGTGTCCGAAGGGGTAACTGTACATGAAGAAAGACATAAGGCCGCAACGATACCTGTGACAAGACTGACATTGCGTTTACTCTTTTTCATTTAGGGTCTGCCTCCTTTAATTCATAGCGTCTATTATTCTATATATTTATGCTATTTATTGCAACAATAAAATTTATTTAATTTTATATTCGCCAATAAGGTCTTTTGGACTATAATTTTTAAAGGCGATTAAGCATAAGATTTCACAAAACATTTTTTAAAATGTAGAATAATAAGGAGTAAAAAGGAAAGAGAGAGTATGGAATATTTACGAATCGAAGATCTCCATGTCAGCGTGGATAATAAAGAAATTCTTAAGGGAGTTAATTTAGTTATAAATGAGGGCGAAGTAGTCGCTCTATTTGGCCCTAACGGACACGGTAAGTCCACTCTTTTCCTTACCATAATGGGACATCCTAATTACCAGGTTACTCAGGGCAAGATCTACTTTAAAGGCCTAGATATTACTGAGATGAATACGAGTGAAAGGAGTAAACTAGGTTTATTCCTTGGCATGCAGACTCCAGTAGAAGTTCCAGGAGTGGTTAACTCTGATTTCTTAAGAGCCGCGGTAAATGCGAGAAGAGATAAACCTATTTCTACTTATGAGTTTTATAAAAGACTAGACGCCGCCGTAAAAGAGGTCAAAATGTCCTTTGACCTCGCTACAAGAAATCTTAATGAAGGCTTTAGCGGCGGCGAGAAGAAAAGAAACGAGATCCTTCAAATGGTTCTTCTTGACCCCGAGTTTATTATGCTTGATGAAATTGACTCAGGCCTAGATATAGACGCAATTACGATAATAGCGGACTGCATCCACCGACAAGCAGAGAAAGGAAAAACTCTATTTGTTATCTCTCACTACGCGAGATTATTTGATCAAATTAACCCCACCAGAGCAGTGGTTATGATTGATGGAAGAATCGTTTTAGACGGCGGGGAAGAGCTTGTTAAAAAAATCGATAATGAAGGTTATGAGTTCCTCTCGACTGAATACGGAATAGATATTGAGAAAAAAGATGAAGAGCCCGCGATGAATACAGTATCCATTGGGGCATGCGCGGTTAAGGAAAATGCCGGAGAATAATTTTGTTTTTAATAGTGTTAGTAGCGCCCTCTCTCAGGAGAATTTTTTTACTGTAAGCGAAAAAGAGGGGGTTATCACTTTTGAAGTTGAAAGCGGTAATGAGCTCTCTATTGTCCTTGAGATCAATGAGCCTCATAAATTCTTTTTTCATGTAAAAAGAGACACAGTCCTTCATTTAGGCCTTATTGGAGATCACACGATTAAAGATTTAAAAATAAACGGAATAATCGATGAAAATAGTGAGATTTATCTCTATTTTGCGGATTTTTCGAGTGAGAAAAATGATTTTTCTTGGGAATTTGAGCTCGCTGGTAAGAACGCGAAAGGTGTATTTAAAGTCGCCTCCCTTTCTAGCGGTAAGGATTCAAAAAGATTTGATATTTTAGTTAATCATACGGGTAGCGGAACATATGGCCTTACCGACTGCTACGGCGTAGCTAAAGACGATTCATTCTTATCCTTTTATGGAAACGGCCACATCTATAAAGGCCGAACAGAGTCTAGGAGCGTTCAAAACTGCCGCATCATGGTGTTTGATGAAAACTCCCACGGCGTAGTGAAACCGGTTCTACAAATCGATGATAATGATATCGAAGCCTCTCACTCCGCCATTCTAGGAAAAATCAATCCAGATCAAATGTTTTATATGACAAGTCGTGGGTTAACTGAGCAGATGGCGAAAGAGCTTATTACTTATGGTTATCTTAGGCCAATATTAAACGGCTTTAGCGATGAAGAAAGTCAAAATAAAATCCAGTCTTTAATTGAGGAGAAGATGGCATGATTGATGTCGAAAAAATAAGAAAAGATTTTCCAATGCTAGAGAAAAGCATGCAGTCTCATCCTTTAGTGTATTTTGATAACGCCTCTACAACCTTTAAACCGAGATGCGTGATGGAAGAAGTTGACCGCTACTATAAAGAAATAAACGCTAACTCCCATCGAGGAGACTATGATATCGCCTATAACATGGATCAAGAGCTATTTCATGCCCGTGAAGTTATTGCTAGATTTGTTGGCTGCGAGCCTAATGAAGTTATTTTTACAAGCGGTACCTCTATGTCCCTTAATATGGTCGCCTGGGGATACGGTCTTAAGCACCTTAAAAAAGGCGATGAGATCTTAATAAGCGAAGCGGAGCACGCTTCTAACGTTCTCCCCTGGGGAAGAATATGCGAGCTAACCGGCGCAATTCTCCGTCATGTCCCTCTTACAAGTGACGGGAAAGTCACCGTAGAAAACGTAAAGAAATGCATGAATGATAAAGTGAAGATTGTCTCTCTTGCCGCTGTGACTAATGTACTTGGTAACTCTATTGATATTAAAGGAATTAGCGAGGTTGTTCACTCCTACGGCGCTATTTTTAGCGTGGATGGAGCTCAGTCTGTTCCTCACACTAAAACAGACTTTAAAGGGGACGGGATAGACTTCCTCTCCTTTAGCGGGCATAAGATGATGGGCCCCACTGGAATAGGTGTTTTAGTGGGAAGATATCCTCTTTTAGAGGATATGGATCCAGTTCTTACTGGCGGAGGGATGAATGATAAATATGATATTAACGGCTGCGTCACCTATCTAGAGCCACCCGCTAAGTTTGAAGCGGGCACCTTGAATCTAGAAGGTATTTTAGGTCTTCGAAGAGCCGTGGAATATATAGAATCTATTGGTATTAGTAACATTGATGAATATGTTAAATCTCTTAAAAAATACTGCGTAGAAGAACTTAGTAAACTAGATAACGTTATCGTTTATAATCCAGATAGTGACTCCGGTATTGTTACCTTTAACGTCAAAGACGTCTTCTCTCAAGATGAAGCTAGCTACTTAAATAGCAAAGGCATCGCGTTAAGAAGCGGAGAGCACTGCGACAAAACGCTCGCGGAGTTTCTAGGCACTCCCGATACCTGTCGCGCCTCTTTCTACGTCTATAACACTAAAGAAGAAATTGATTATTTGGTAGAAGCCTTAAAAAACGGAGGTAATTTCTTAGATGCCTTCTTTGACTAATGAAATGATGAGAGCCATTATTATGGATCATGCTTCTAATCCAGTTTTTAAGCATACCCCAACTGAAGAAGGCTACGAGAAAGTCCATATGAAATCAGATAACTGTATTGATGATATTGATATCTATCTTAAGATAGATAAGGATAAGGTAGTGGACGCTTCTTTTGAAGGGAGAGCCTGTGCGATAAGTACGGCCTCTACTGATATTATGTGCTCAATGATGATAGGGAAAACGAGAGATGAGGGCCTTAATCTCATCGATCAATATATGCATATGATTCACGAAGAAGAATATGATAGTGAATTATTAGAGGAAGCCCTTGCTTTCCAAAATACTTCAAAACAAGCCGCGAGAATTAGATGCGCTACTATTGGCTGGAGCGCTGCAAAGGAAATATTTGAAAAACATGAGTAGTAAAGTAAAAGTAGAACACGAAGAGCTTAGAAGTGATGAGTATAAGTACGGCTTTAAAGATAAAGATACTTCTATCTATAAAACCGAAAAAGGTCTAAGTGAGGAGACAATCCGTGAGATTTCTCGTCTTAAAGATGAGCCGGAATGGATGCTAGATTTTAGGCTTAAAGCTTATCACACATTCCTAAATATCCCCACTCCTGATTTCGGTGTGGACTTAACCCACATAGATTATGATAGTTATACCTATTTTACCCGTCCTAGTGAGAAGGAAGTTCGCTCCTGGGATGAAGTTCCTGAGACCATAAAAAATACATTTAATAAACTAGGTATACCGGAGGCCGAGCAGAAATATTTATCCGGCGTTGCCACTCAGTACGAGAGTGAAATGGTCTATCACAACATGCTTAAAGAGGTCGAAGAGAAAGGCGTTATATTCCTCTCCACTGACATGGGTCTTAAACTCTATCCTGATTTGTTTAAGAAATATTTTGGAACGGTGGTGCCGATGGGAGATAACAAATTCGCCGCTCTTAACTCTGCTGTTTGGAGTGGCGGTTCATTTATCTACGTTCCAAAAGACGTTCATTTAGATAAACCTTTGCAGAGTTATTTTAGAATTAATAACGAAAAAAGTGGTCAATTCGAAAGGACTTTAATCATCGTGGATGAAGGCGCAAGTGTTCACTACGTTGAGGGATGCACCGCCCCTATCTACTCTAAAGACTCCCTTCATGCCGCTGTCGTCGAGATTATTGTCCTTAAAGGCGGTAAATGTCGCTATTCTACCATTCAAAACTGGTCTGATAACATCATTAATCTCGTCACAAAAAGAGCCGCGGTTTATGAAAACGGCATTATGGAATGGGTAGACGGCAATATTGGAAGCCAGATGAATATGAAGTATCCCGCCTGCATATTAAAGGAAAAATACGCCAAAGGGACCTGCATTTCGATTGCAGTTGCGGGTCATAATCAGGTTCAAGATGCTGGCGCTAGGATGATTCATGAAGCTCCATATACCACCAGTAATATTGTTTCTAAATCCATTTGTAAAAACGGCGGAGTGGTCAATTACCGGGGAACTGTCCGTATTAATAAGAAAGCGGAATACTCTAAGTCCCACGTAGAGTGCGACACTCTGATTCTAGACGGCCTATCCGATAGTGATACAATCCCCACTAATCAGTGCGATAATAATTCTTCTTATATTGAGCATGAAGCCACGGTTTCTAAGATAAACGCGGAGCAGCTCTTCTATCTCATGTCGAGAGGAATAAGCGAAGAAGACGCTACTTTAATGATAGTTATGGGCTTTATTGAGCCCTTTACGAAAGAACTTCCTATGGAATATGCCGTCGAGCTTAACCAGCTTATTAAGATGGATATGACGGGATCGGTTGGATAATATGAATAAAAGCTACGATATCATTGTAGTTGGTGGCGGCCATGCAGGACTTGAGGCCGCTTTTTCAAGTGCTCACCTAGGTCATTCTACTTTACTTATTACTCTTAACTTTTCTAAAGTGGGTAATATGCCCTGTAACCCATCTATTGGAGGATCCGCTAAAGGGATAGTTGTAAGAGAAATAGATGCCCTTGGCGGTATGATGGGAAAGGTTGCAGATCTCAACTATTTGCAGATGAAAATGCTTAACACCAAAAAAGGCCCTGGAGTGAGGTGTCTAAGAAGCCAACAAGATAAGCTTCAATACCCTAAAAATATGCAAAACGCCGTTCAAAACTGCGAAAATCTCGACTATATTGAAGCCATGGTAGTGGACCTATTAATAGATCAAAAATGCATACACGGGGTCAGACTTGAAGACGGCACTGAAATAGAAGCAAAAGCGGTTATTTTGACCACTGGAACATATATGAACGCTCTTACTTTTAAAGGGAGCGAAAAGCATGAAGAAGGCCCTGAGGGAGAGCGAACCTCTAAAGGCCTAAGTAAGACACTTACCGATATGGGGATATCCTTATATCGTCTTAAGACTGGAACCCCTCCAAGAATTAAAAGAGATAGCATTGATTTCTCTAAAGCGAAAGTCGAGCCAGGCACTCCTGGCCATCTTGCTTTCTCCTATGAGACCGAGAAATTTATACCAGTGGAAGAGCAGATAAATTGCCACTTAATTTACACTACTGAATTAACCCACAAAATAATTAGAGATAATCTAGATAAATCCGCTCTTTATAGCGGTCAGATTACTGGTGTGGGACCCCGATACTGCCCCTCTATTGAGTCTAAAATAGTGACCTTCCCAGATAAAGAGAGGCACCAGCTTTTCCTAGAGCCTGAGTCACTTGAGACAGATTCTATCTATCTACAAGGCTTTTCAACATCGATGGACAAGGATGTTCAGGAGCAGATGGTCCACTCCTTACCAGGATTTGAACACGCTGAAATCCTTAAATATGGCTACGCCATTGAGTATGACGCCATAAAAACAGATGAATTTGATGCTACTTTAAAGGTCAAAAAGTATGAAGGACTATATATTGCGGGCCAAATCTGCGGGACAAGTGGATATGAAGAGGCCGCTGGACTAGGCCTTATGGCGGGTATAAATGCCGTCCGTTTTATCGAAGATAAAGAGCCTATCATTTTGAAGAGAGATGAAGCCTATATTGGAGTGATGATTGATGATCTCGTTACTAAAGGCACAGAAGAGCCCTACCGCCTAATGTCATCAAGAGCGGAGTACCGCCTCCTTCTCCGTCATGATAACGCGGATATGCGTTTAACTGACCTTGGACATGAGATTGGACTAATAAATGACTTACGTTACTATAAATTTATGACCAAAAGGGATAAAATTAATAAAGCGATTGATCTCGCTAATAAGACATCAGTGGCTAGAAGCGATGGTTTAATCTCCTATTTAGTGGGACTTGGCTATGATGCTCCAGTTGGAGCAGTTAACTGCGCCGAGCTTATAAAAAGACCAAATGTCAAACTTATGGACGTCATTCACCTTATTCCAGAGCTAAAAAATCTCTGGCTTGATGAATTTGAGATTGAAGAAGTTGAAATTCTTCTTAAGTATGAAGGCTATATTAAAAAGCAGGCGAAAGACGCTGCTAACATGCGTAAACTTGAAAATTTATCTATTCCAAGTAATCTGGATTACTTGCACTTAGATGGTTTAGCATTAGAAGCAAGGCAAAAGTTTGATAAAGTAAGACCAACTAACATTGGCCAGGCCTCAAGAATAAGCGGAGTTAATCCCGCAGATATATCTAATCTCATTCTCATTGTTAAAAAGGAAAAAGAGCAACATGGATAAAGATACGATAATAAAGATATTTTCTGATTATGGGCTTCAAATTTCTGATGACGTAGCGGTAAAATTTGTGTCACTCATGAATTTAACCCTTGAGGCTAATAAGCACCTTAATCTAACTTCTATTACTGATGATGATGATTTTGTCTCCAAAATGATCCTTGATAGCGTGCTTGTTAGTAAGGATTTAGATTTATCTAGCGGCGCCCTTCTCGATGTCGGAACAGGCGCGGGATTTCCTGGTATTCCCCTTGCTATTATGTATCCAGAGCTAAATGTTACCTTGCTTGATTCCACCAATAAAAAGATTAAACACTGCCAAACTGTCGTGGATGAACTAGGCTTAAAGAATGTTTCTTTATCTAATTTCAGGATGGAAGAATTTGCCCGCACACACCGTGAAACATTTGACTTTATAACAGCTAGAGCAGTTGCTCCTCTTAATGTTTTGCTAGAGCTTACGATCCCTGCTTTAAAGACAGGCGGAACCCTTATCGCCTATAAGGGAAGCTCGTATGAAGAGGAAGTAGAAGCTTCATCTCACGCCCTTTCCGTTTTGTCCTCTTCTATCGATAAAAAGATTGAATATACACTCCCTACTTCCACTGAGAAGAGAGTCTATTTACTCATTCATAAAAGCTCCAAAACTTATGAAATTTATCCTAGAAATTATCGAATTATTTCTAAAAATCCCCTATAAATCGTTTATTTTGCCAATAAATTAGATATAATTTAGAATATGAGTAAAATTATTGCTATCGCTAACCAGAAAGGCGGTGTTGGTAAAACCACCACATCGATTAATTTAGGAGCGGCTCTTGCCCATTTTGACCGCAAAGTTCTCGTGATTGATATGGATCCGCAGGGAAACTGCTCTCGTGGTTTTGGTGTGGACATTACTTTAATAAATAAATCCATCTATGATGTTTTAAATAACGGCGCTGATATCAACACTGTTATTCGTAAAGTTTTTAAGAATTTAGATTTAATTCCCTCTAAATTGATGCTAGCATCAATCGATGCCAGTGCCTCTAATAAAAATGGTGATCCCTTCACCCTTCTTAAGGACGCTTTAATGGGCCTTAAAAAAGAGTACGATTATATCATTATTGACTGCCCGCCTTCTCTTGCCCTTCTCACATTAAATGCCCTTGTCGCAGCGGACTCAATTCTCATTCCTGTTCAGTGCGAATACTTCGCTATGGAGGCGGTTGCCCAGATTCTTTCATCTGTATCTCGTATCCAGGCGTCCCATAATCCTAACCTTGGAATTGAGGGATTCCTTCTTACTATGTTTGACTCAAAAAGCCGTTTATGTATTGAAATAAGTATGCAAATCCGCTCCCTTTTTAAGGAAACTACCTTCCTTACTCAGATACCTAGAAACATCTCTGTTCCTGAAAGCAATGCCAAAGGACTCCCAGTTACTTTATACCGTCCATCTTCCACCAGTGCGATGGCTTATTTCTCTTTAGCGAGGGAAGTGATTGATCATGAAACGAGATGATGAAGAAGACGAGAGAATTCTCAATACCTCGCTTTCGCACTTAGTTAAAAGATTTGCAGACACTAATGTCATTGAAAACATTGAAAAAGAGTACGAATCAAGTAACTCGTTTCACGGATATATTAGGGTGGATTTAATCGATGATTCCCCTATTTTAAAAAACGTTCGAATCAATAAGAAAGTCTATGATAGAGTGCATACTACACTATACGCAGGTAACGTTTATGATCCTTTAGTAGTGGCTAGAAATGCTGAGAGGTATGAAGTGGTCTATCCCCGCGCTATTTACTACGCCGCTAAAGACTGTAACTATGAGAATGTGGACTGCTACGTCATAGAAGTGGAAGAGGAAGAAAAGCTCCTTCTCCAAGCGGCTTATCTTAAAAACAATAGAGAAAGCTCTATTATAGAGCTCTCTTATGTTCTTAACCGCCTTTATAGGAAATACCATATTTCTCAGGGAGAAATAGCGGAGGCCATGAACTTCTCCCGCTCCCAGGTGACTAATATTCTTCGCCTTAAGAAACTCCCCCAGTCCGTAATTAACGATATTATCGATGAGAAAATCAGCGTTGGGCATGTACGCGCACTCATGACGCTTAGCGATGAAGAGATTCTTCACTACGTCGATGAGATTAAGATGAATCATCTCTCCGTTAGGGAAACCGAAAGGCTTATTTATTCCCTTAAGCATAATCTCGATCTTGATGAGCTTGAAAATAAACTTTCCGCTCAGTATAGCTGCAAGGCCTCCGTTACTAGTAAGAAAGTTACCCTTTCTTGGGAAGATGAATACTCCTTTAATCAAGGTACGAAAAAACTTTTAAGACCTGGCGGTAAGCAAAAGTCTTGATATTATTAGTTTATTATTTATAATAAAAGATACTTCAGGGTGATGGTGAAATTCCTCGACCGGCGGTAAACCCCGCAAGCCTAAAAGGCCGAACTTGTGAAATTCAAGTGGCGACAGTAAAGTCTGGATGAAAGAAGAGACTTAGTCTATTTCATAAAAGCGTCACTCTGAATAGAGTGATTTTTTATGTCAAATTGGGATATTGCCCGTTTATCGATTGCTCTTATCTTGGTCCTCATCCTCCTTGTTATTTTGCTTACGCATAATTTCTACAAAGCGAAAGGTGTGACCATTGAGCTCATTACTAGAACCGCAATCTTTTCAACTTTTGCGGTTATTTTATATGTCGTTCCCCTTTTCCAGTTTGCTCTCCCTATATTCCCGACCTTTTTAGAGATCCACCTCGATGAAATCCCCGCTTTAATAGCGGGTTTTGCTTATGGACCGGGCGTAGGGATGATGATTATTCTTATTAAGACGATTATTAAAATCCCTTTTAGCACCACCTTAGCGGTGGGAGAGCTTGCAGATTTTATATACGGGGTGGTCTTTGTTGTGCCAGCGGCCATGTATTATAAAAGGCACCGCTCGTTTAAAGGATGCGTCGTGGCCTCCCTTATTGGAGTGGCCTTTCAAGTAGTAGTGGCCTCCTTTATAACATCGTGGCCAATTCTCGATTTCTATATGTTTGTGATGGGCTTTACGGAGGAGCAGATTCTCTATCTCTGCCAGCTAGTTAATCCTAATGTGACCTCTCTTGGTTTTACCTTCCTCCTATGGGTGGCGCTGCCGTTTAACTTAATAAAAGATGCAATTGTCGTCCTTCTCACCTGGCTTCTTTATAAACGCCTTCACACATTTATTGATAAACGTACCGCCCGAAAGCCTGTCGCGACATAACTTTTCTAAATTTTATCTATAAAATTAGAAATAAAGCATGTAAAATAATGGGTAATATGGAGACCAGAAAGACTAAATACGCTAGTTATCGATCTTCTTTACTAAATTCTAGTAATGATGTTTTAAAGCCCCAAGAAACACCTGAAACTACCTCTACAATTGATATAAATTCCACCTTACCTATTGACCAGGTAATGAAGGACAACTTACCAGTTCAAAAAGATAATCGATTTAGAAACCGCATTATCTTCGTTAGTGTTTCTGGAGGAATCATTATCGTCATTATCGTTCTACTCATCATCTTAGGAGTAGTTTTATTTTAGTGAGAAATTAGATTATGAAAGTTTCAATTGCTATTGATGGACCGGCAGCGGCAGGCAAGAGCACCGTCGCTAAAATAGTGGCTAAGAGGCTTAATATTTCCTATATCGATACGGGGGCCATGTATCGCGCGGTGACGTGGTACTGTGTCACTAATGGTATCGACTGTCAGGATGAAGCCGCTTGTAGCGCTATTATTTCTAGTGTCCATATCGACCTTAAACTAGATGATACCGTTTGGTGTAACGGAGTAGATATAACCGAAGCAATCCGAGAGCCTTTCGTGTCCTCTCAGGTTTCTTATATTGCGTCTTATAAAGACATCCGTCTTGAGATGGTCAAGCAGCAAAGGGCGATGGCCGCTGATCACTCGGTGATTATGGACGGAAGAGACATTGGAACATATGTTCTTCCTAACGCTGATATTAAGATTTATCAAATCGCCTCTATTGAAACAAGAGCGATACGCCGCTACGAAGAGGACCTTGAAAAAGGAATTGAAACCACTCTTGAAGAAGTTGAGGACGAGCTTAGAAAGAGAGACTATATTGATTCTCACCGCGATTTTGCTCCCCTTAAACCCGCTCCTGATTCTATACTTTTAGATACTTCGTATCTAACAGTGGAGCAAGTCGTTCAAGCTATTATCGATATCGTGAATAAAAAGATGGGAGAGGAGTAATGAGAAATGGCCCTTCTTCCAACTGTGGCAATAGTAGGCGCTCCTAACGTAGGGAAATCTACGATTTTTAATCGCCTTTTAGGCGAGAGGAAAGCCATTGTGGATGATACCCCTGGAATTACTAGGGATAGACTATATGGAGTTTGCACCTGGAGAGGACGCACTTTTACCTTAATCGATACCGGAGGTATTGAAATAAGCGACGCTCCATTTCAGGCTCAGATTAGAATGCAGGCGGAGATTGCTATTGATGAAGCGGATGTCATAGTCTTTGTTGGAGACGGAGAGCTAGGCCCAACTGAAGATGATATGGTCATCTCAAGAATGCTTCGCGAGTCAGGTAAGCCCATCATCTTCTGTGTTAATAAGATTGATGATATTGCCCATATCGGCCTCGCTCATGAGTTCTATTCTCTTCAGCTTGGCGAGCCAATTGCCCTCTCAGCTGTGCACGGCATTGGAGTGGGCGATCTCCTTAATAAAATTATTTCTCTTCTTCCAGAAGCGGTCGAAGAAGAGGAGAGTGAAGGCACGACATTTTGCATAATTGGGCGCCCAAATGTCGGTAAATCCTCCCTATCTAATGCGATTTTAAAAGAAGAGAGAACGATTGTCTCCCCAATAAGCGGGACAACTAGGGACGCCATTGACACTTATTTTGAAAAAGACGGCAAAAAGTACACACTTATTGATACTGCGGGCCTTCGTAAAAAGGGCAAAATCTATGAATCAATAGACAAATATAGCGCAATAAGGGCGTTAAAAGCGATAGAACGTAGCGAGATTGTTTGCCTTGTTCTCGACGCAAATGAAGGCATAGTGGAGCAGGATAAACATGTTATCTCTTATGCCACTGATCTTAAGAAAGCGATTATCATCGTCGTCAATAAATGGGACCTAGTTCCTAAAAGCGAAACGGCAATTGATGATTTCACTAAGAAGGTTAGAAACGAATTTAAGTTTCTTAACTACGCTCCAATTGTCTTTGTCTCCGCTCTTACTGGAGCGAGAATGAATACCTTCTTTAAAGCCCTTGATATGGTAAGCGAGGCTTATCAGACAAGGATTACTACCGGTCTTCTTAATAACATTATTCAGGACGCGGTAAGACTAAACGAGCCGCCTTACTTCAACGGCGGAAGGCTTAAGATCTTATATGCCACTCAGGTAAGCGTCGCTCCGCCTACCTTTATGCTCTCGGTTAATAATCCTAAGTTCATGCACTTCTCTTATCAGAGATACCTAGAAAACCAACTTCGAGCGGCCTTTAACTTCGATGGCACTCCCATCAAATTTAATCTCAAAGCGAGACGCGAAAAAGATTTATAATTCTGACCAAAATAGATAAAAATTTCAGAAAGTTACGAGGTAATTGAAATGAAAATTAACAAAAGTGAACTTGTAACCGCTCTATTTGAAGAAGGAGGGTTACTTCGAAAAGACGCTGAAATTGCAGTGAATTTTCTTTTTGACACCATTAAGATTGCCTTAAGAGAAGGGAACGAAGTTAATATCTCTAATTTTGGAACATTTGTTCCTCTTACTAAATCAGCGAGAGTGGGCACTTCCCCATCCTCTCACGAGATTATTAAAATTCCCGAGACCAAAAGCGTGGCCTTTCATCTATCCAAATCTTTTAAGGAGGAGCTCAATAAGTAGCCATGAGTAGTGAAGGGGTAGAAATCTATAAGAAACTGGCTGCTATTTTTAAAGAGAATAGCTCTTCTCTTTATTTAGTGGGCGGTACTGTTAGGGATATTCTTCTCGATATAGATTTTACCGACTTTGATTTAACTACCCCTGCTCTCCCTTCGGAAGTGAAAGAAATTCTAAAAGGCTATAAGCTTGATACCTCCTTTGAGAAATACGGCGTTATTTCTCTAAAAGAGAATAATCTTCACTTTCAGATAACGACCTTTAGAAAAGAAAAGGGATATTCTGACTCCCGTCATCCAAGCGAAGTTATCTATGTAAAGTCACTAAAAGAAGACGTAAGAAGAAGAGATTTTACAATTAACGGCCTCTATATGGACTCAGATTTAAATCTCATTGATCTCGTAAATGGTAAAAGCGATCTTGATAACAGGGTTATCAAAACTATTGGCTGCCCCTATAAGAGAATTAAGGAGGACGCTCTTCGAATTATAAGAGCCCTTCGCTTTGCTGTGGACCTAGATTTTACCCTAGATGAAAAGCTAGAAAAGGCCATTAGAAAATACATCTCATCACTAGATTCACTTAATCCTGAAAAGATTAAGATGGAAATCAAAAAGATTAAATGCCCTGATAAAGATAAGGTTAGAGAAACATTTAGTTATTTTAATATAACTAATTACCTAGATGATAGTATAGAATAGTAGCGGAGTTAAATTATGGTAACAGACGGACTTGATTTTAGCTATTTACTTCTTGAAAACTATAAAGACCTCAAGATAAGCGAAGATGAACTTGCGGTTATTTTAATGATTGACCATCTTATTTCTCAGGATAATCCTTTAATCACCGCTGACCTATTATCTCTTAAGATGAACCTAGATGTCTCGACGATTGACTCCCTTCTTGCCTCTCTTCTTAAGAAGCACTACATCGAATATGTAACTACCTGGCGGGGCACAGTGACTACTCTTGATCCCCTTCAGGAAATCTTATTTAGTGAATTTGAATTCACATCTGCTAAAAAGAAGACCTCTAAAAAGCTCCAAGAGCTTCCCGATAATATCTACACTAAGATTGAAAAGGAGCTAAGCCGTACTCTCTCCCCAGTCGAAGTGGATAAAATAAGCGGCTGGCTTGCTCTTGGTCATACCGAAGAGATGATCCTAGACGCCGTAAAAGAAGCGGTAAAGCGCAATAAAAAGAGCCTCAGAGAAGTTGATAAAATCCTTCTTAGCTGGGAAAAGAAAGCGGACCAGCAAAAAGAAGGAGTTTCCGCCCTTAGCGATAAGTGGGACAAAAACATTGATGAGACCATTGAAATAGCTAAGACCCCTTGGCTTGATATTGACGATGACTAGTAAGAGTAGTGTAAAACAGATTCTTGATTATATAGAGGAGCTTTTTCCTGACGCTCACTGCGAGCTATATTACACAAAAGATTATGAGCTAGCGATTGCGGTTATGCTTTCCGCTCAAACTACAGATAAGAAAGTAAACGACGTAACTAGGGTTTTATTTAAGCAGTATCCAAGCATTGAATCCCTTAGCAAGGCAGAAGTAAAAGATATTGAAAATATTATAAAAACGATAGGACTTTACCATAATAAAGCGAAAAATGTCGTTGATTTTGCTAAAGTATTAGCTAGTGAGTACGATGGTGTTTTGCCAAGTGACAAAGCCGTACTTTCCTCTCTTCCAGGGATTGGAAATAAATCCGCTGGAGTGATTAGAGCCGAGGTATTTCATATCCCCGACCTAGCGGTGGACACTCATATCCTAAGAGTGACCCAGCGGCTCGCTATTATGAAAGAAGGATCCACTCCCGATGAGACTGAAAAAAGGTTAAAGAGTCT
>JAJQAM010000001.1 GCA_021203805.1 Coprobacillus sp. | reverse complement strand
AAAACACCCTGATAAAAATAGATAGAAAATAGACAATTTAATAAACATTAATAAAGAGGATCCGCCGTCATATTAAATATATAAGGTAATGGGGAAGGCCAATGGTCCCTATAAACCACTAATATAAGAAAAATATGCCTAGATTTAAAAAAAGGTCTGAAAAATGGTTAGAAAAATCAGACATTTATATGAATATTAGCTAATTTTAATAGCATTATAAGAAAAGCGCGCCCTAGTTAGGACGTGCTTATTTATCTTGTAATCAGTTAAAAGGTTACTATTCTTCTTCTTCATCCACTTTAGCAAGATCAGAGTACTTTTTAAAAACCTCTAAGGCGGGGAGAGCGTTTCCTTGATAGTCAAATAGACACTGATTCGCCCACTCGTTCCCTGGTTTATCATACTCCATATGCATGTATTTAAGAGCGGCCCAGGTGGCCCAGGTTCCGTTGATCGTAGGAATCCAGCCTGGCTCCCAGTCAAAGATACCCATAAAACCTTCTACCTCTGTGGTAAGGCGATATAGGAGATCTTCAAAGAACTGCTTTTGTCCCTCAATTGTCATATCATAAGGGACCGTATAGTTACTCTCAGGGATATACTGAGAGTGAACCGCAAGAGGCTTAGCATGTGGGTCGCTATTAAAATGCTCTAAGGTGTAAGCAAAGGTTACTTCCACAATCATCATTGGTTTATGAAAACTCTCCCACATCGCTTTCATATTGTCGATGAGAAAGTCGTATCCAAAATGCCAATATGTATAGTAGCTAAGACCAATGATATCAAATTCCACGTTCTGCTTTATAAGCTCGCTATAGTAGAACTGGCAGTACTCCTTATCAAAGCTCCTCTCTATATGAATAATAATAGGAAGAGAGGGATCGATTGAGCGCACCGCGCTACTCCCGCTTCTTAAAAGGGAGCAGAAGTCATCGTACTGATTAGAGTCATAGGGTTTCCACTCCTTATGCTCAATCCTTCCCTGAGGCCAGAGCATTCCAAAGCTAATCTCATTTCCAATCTGCACCATATCGGGTTTAAGACCCGCATCGATAAGAGTGTTTAAGACATATCTTGTCCAGTTATAAACCGCGTCATGAAGTTCCTGAAAGGAATAATTTTGCCATTCTTTAGGGGGAAATTGTTTATAAGGATCCGCCCAAAAGTCAGAGTAATGAATATCAAGAAGGAACCCTAGGCCCATGTCTTTGACTCGGCGGGCGAGTTTCATGACGTAGTTAAGGTCACATGTTCCCGCTCCATAAGGGTTTCCTTCTTCATCATATGGATTGTTCCATAGTCTTATTCTAATCATGTCTGTTCCATATGATTTTAGGATGGAGAGGAGGTCTTTCTCCTCTCCTTTATCATAATATTTTGCACCATCATTTTCGCACTCTATAAGAGTGGAGACATCCATACCAATAGTGTATTTTTTCATATTATTCTCCTAAATTTATGTTGTGTAATAAATGCTTAAATTAATTCTTTAATTTAGTTAGGCAATTGTGGCAAGGGTGAAGTCATCAGCGTGAGCCCAATCTTCCGCCTCACCGGTTACCTTAATACCTACTTCAGCGCTATCGCCTGTGTTTGCGACAAAGACTACGGAGTTAAGCACCCAATCAGACCATCCCGCTCCATAGACGACGTTAGTGGTTTGTGTGACACCGTTTACCGTGGCATAAAGCTGAATAGCGGGATCAGCTCCCGACTCGCTTCTAAAGTAAGCATCAAGTTCATAGGTTCCAGCATCGAGGTTATTAACCACTTGATAGAGGTTAACGGTGTACGCGCCCTCGCACCAAACATTGAAGTTATACTGACCGCTTCGAGCGTTCTTTGACTCTACTCGGTAAGCGCCGCTTGTCGCCTCGACCTCCCAGCCTGGAACTATAGTGGTATCTGAAGCAGTGGGCGACTCTTCAAATCCAGGGTTTAAGAGATACTCTTTATAAAGAGTAAATATACCGGTAACATCAAAGCTTGACTTACCTTTAGAGGCTACGCCGTGGATTTCCACGGTGGAACCAGTTTCGGCTTTAATAAGCTCATTTACTCCAGACTTATCCCACTTAATCGTATATTCAGTCCATCGATCAAGAGAGGTAAAGACAGTGGTAATGGTAGGAAGCTCGGCCTCTACATCCGCAGCCGCGGAGTTGATGTTTTGAACAACCTCAGTGTCCGCTTCAAGCATCTGCTCAGTGTATTTGCCGCCTTTTTTCATAAGGGAATAAGCTTTAAGGGAATTTAATGGATGGCCATCAAAATCAAAGAGAGCTTGGTTCGCCCAGGTCGTTGTGCCTTCACCGCCGGCTCCATTTTGAGCCAATAGGAAGGCATGTGCGTCATCACTCGCCCAGCTAGTACCATTTAGTGGTAGCCAGGCTGGCTCCCAGTAGAAGGATCCAATGCCGTGTTTTGTTCCGGCAACCGCTTCATTAACATCGTGAATATAAGAGGCTTGTCCCTGAACGGAGGTCTTATAACCACCATTCTTCTCATCATCAGAGGAGTAGATGTTAGCTTGGTTAGAGCCTTCTTTATAGTCATCAGTCCAGCCGTATGAATACTCCATGACACAGATATCATGTTTGAACTCTTTATCGAGCTGATTGATACAGTCCGTAAATGACTCAATTGAACCATGCCAGTAGGAATAGTAGCTTAGTCCCATGACATCATAGTCAATTCCCGCGTCATCAAACTCTTTGAAACGAGAAGAGAGACCTTCATGGTTAGCCCCTTCCGCTAAATGGAGAACAATCTTGATATTTTTATCAAAATTACGAACGGCCTCGCAGCAGTCATGGAGGAAGATATCCTTCCATGTAGCCACGGTGTAGCCGCACACTCCATTATTTATTTCGTTTCCAACTTGCACCATGCTTGGCTCGCATCCAGCATCAGTGAAAGCTTGAAGCACTTCAGTGGTCCACTGAGCAGCGGCGTATATAATCGAACCTTCAGTGTTACCATAATAGACTAGATTCTGCCAGGCTCTAGGCGCTGTTTGTTTATCTGGGTCCGCCCAGAAATCAGAGTAATGTAAATCAAGGCAGACTTTCATTCCAGCGTCCACCGCTCTTTTAGCGATCTTGATGTCGGTTTCAAGATCGTTACCGCCTCCCTGGAAGGAAGCGCTTGTGGGATCGGTATAGTCAACATATGGATCGTTCCATAAACGGACACGAATATAGTTGATACCGTTATCGGCTAAAAATTCAAATAAATCAACTTCTTTGCCGTCCCAGTCATAGAACACACCACCGGCTTCTTCAACCTCAATAATAGAGGAGACATCCATGCCCATGATGTAATCTTTGCTAAGTCCTTTTACCTCAGGAACAATAACTCCGTATTGTTCCTCCCACTCCTCATCACTCATGGTGGCGCCACCGCAAGCGGTGAGAGAAGTAGTCGCTAAAAGAAGAGTAGCTAAGCATGTTAATAATTTTGTTTTCATAATTATTTCCTCGCTATCTAAAGCTATTTCAAAAATAACTGCTTACCTTAATTATAGAGCAAAAAAGTTTTTAGTAAATAAAAATAGGTATATTTATTTAGCGCTAAATTTAAAGAGAGTTTGGTGGTGATATAGCTCCCCTTTACGTAGCACGACTGAGGGCCACTCAGGGTGATTTATCGCGTCATTATAGAGCTGAGTTTCAAGGCAAAAACCGCTATAGAGGGAGTAAGCGTGATGGTGCTTACCTAAGGGGACATTTACAAAGTTAGAGGTATATAGATGTAGGATTGGATAAGTAGTCTTACAGGTAAGCATAATACCCGTTTTTTTAGAGTACGCATAAGCGGTTTTTGACTCATTTAAGATAAAAGAGTGATCATATCCATGAGCGATATTAAGCTGAGCGTTATTCTCAAAGATATCCCTCCCTATCTCTTTAAAATGAGTAAAGTCAAAGGGAGTGCCGATGACAGATTTAGAGACAGTTGGAACCATATCTTTATCCACTTCAATATAGCGGGATGCCTCTATTTGTAGCTCGTTATCTAAAATAGAATTACTCTCCTCTCCAGAGAGGGAGAAATAGGTATGATTAGTAAGGTTTACTAAAGTATCCTCAGAGGTTATGGCTTTATAGTCAATTAGAAGAGCGTTATCCTCACTAAAGGAGAAAGTGATACTCACTTTCAAAGTGCCGGGATAACCTTCCTCTCCATCTGGACTAACAAGGCTCATTTTTAGACCACTAGGGGTAATAGAGGCATTCCATGTCCTTCTAGAGAAGGAGCGGATCCCGCCGTGGAGAGCGTTTACTCCGTTATTAATAGCTAGACTATATTCCTTATCGTTTAAGGTAAATTTACCGTGCGCAATTCTTCCCGCGACTCGTCCAACAGAAGCGCCAAAATAGCAGTCGCTATTTAAAAAGCCGTCACTAGTGGCGTACGATAAGGCTACATCCGTAAGTTTTCCGTTTCTATCCGGCACTACTATCGAAACAATTGAGGCGCCAAGGCTTGTGATTTCAACGTAGGCTCCAGAGGAGTTAGTGAGACGGTATAAAAAAGTAGGACTACCATCGAGTCCCTTAAGAAAAGGACGAGAGGTAATCCTAACTTTATTCATTATTTAAGAGCCTCAATAAATCTCCAGAAAGCTTCTCTTCCTTCACTTGTGCATTTATACACACCAGCGTCCGTAAGAACATCAGCGAAGACTTTACCAACTTCTTCATGAAGGATATTTATGATGGTCTCTTTTCCTAGGCCCGTCATATCATGACGGGATTTAATCTCTTCCACCCACTCAGCGTGCTTTTTAAGAGACTCCTCAGTGGAGACATCTTCTCCTGCGATAATCTTATCAGCGATGAGATCAAGCTCATCTTTAAGCCTCGCTGGAAGGATAGCAAGTCCCATCACTTCAATAAGACCAATATTCTCTTTCTTGATGTGATGGAGATTAGCATGAGGATGGAATAGACCTAATGGGTGCTCCTTAGTGGTTATATTATTTCTAAGGACTAAATCCATGACATACGTCCTCCCGTCTTTATAGGCAATTGGGGTGATGGTGTTATGAGATTCTTCTCCGGTAAAAGCATAGATAGAGGCACTAGCGTCAGTATAGTGTTTCCATTTATCAAGGATATAAGAGCACGCTTCTATAAGAGCGTCGCTATTACGGCTTTCAAGGCGAATGACACTCATTGGCCAACGAACAAGCGCAAAGTCCACTTTCTTAAACTGAGGAAGTTCAAATTTAGCTTCCACTTTCGCTTTTTGAAGTGGGAAGGTATATCTTCCACCTTGGAAATGTTCGTGGGAGAGAATAGAGCCCCCAACAATTGGAAGGTCAGCGTTACTTCCGATAGTGTAGTGAGGGAAATAGTCGAGGAAACTCACAAGGTTTTCAAAGGTCTTATTATTGATGACCATAGGAGTGTGCTCCTCGCTAAAGACGATGCAGTGCTCGTTATAGTAGACATATGGAGAATACTGGAAGTACCACTTCTCCTTATTAAAATCGAGAGGAATTGCTCTAAGGTTATTACGGGGCTGCTGGGTCACTGAGCCGGGGAAGCCAATATTCTCTTTACAGAGTTGACATTTTGGATATGTTGCTTCTTTGGCGTTTTTCGCGGCGGCGATATCTCTTGGATCTTTCTCCGGCTTAGAGAGATTAATAGTAATATCAAGCCAGCCGTAATCACTCTTATAAGACCATTTAATATCATTAGCGGTACGGTATCTTCTAATATAATTAGAATCATTACATAGTTTATAGAACCAGTCCGTCGCTCTCTCTGGGTCTTTTTTGCATAATGAGTAGAACTTATTAGTGATAGCAGTCGGGTGATCAAGGAAGACATCCATGAGTTTAGATTCAAAGAGGTCGCGGCAAGTCACCGTGTCCACTTTAATGATTCCTTTCTCCACCGCATAATCACTTAAAGCTTTAAGGACATCAGGAAGTTCCTCGACCTTCACATTGAGTCCTTTGGTGGCTCTCGCTCCTTCAATGGAAGTGAGACCAAAGATTTCAAGGAGTCTATTGATACAGTAATCAATATCTTGCTCCTCAATTAGATTTGTTGTTAGTGCATAGCTAACAAGTCTACAGATATCATTATCAATCATAATTTAATTACCTCCGTTCCGTCTTCGATTGATGTATCATAGAAAGTCGCTTTATAACCTACCTCTTGTAGGTATTGAGCGTTTACATGTTCTTTAAAGGTTTCGACATTTTCGTTCTTCACGATGGAGATGGTGCAGCCTCCAAAACCCGCGCCGATCATTCTGCTTCCTAGGCAGCCTTCTTCTTTCTGAGCGATATGAGCAAGAGCGTCAAGCTCTGTTCCCGTGACTTCATATAAGGTAGATAGAGATTCATGGGACTCATTAAGAAGCTGGCCAAACATAACTAGATCGCCGTGACTAAGGGCGGTAACCGCTTCATCCACACGGGCGCATTCCTTAACGATATGCTCCGCTCTCTTACGAAGAGTGCCGTTAATAAATCCGCCGAGCT
>JAJQAM010000061.1:6268-29240 GCA_021203805.1 Coprobacillus sp. | reverse complement strand
GGGAATCTAGTGATGCCGGGCTTTAAAAACGCTCATGCTCATGGAGCGATGGTCTTTGCCCGGGGACTTACTGATGGAGTAACACTAGAGGACTGGCTTAATAAGATTATCTTCCCTATGGAAGAGCATCTTACTCCTGAGGCGGTCTATAGCCTCACTAAAGTGGCCATCTTAGAGTACCTTAAAGGCGGGATTACCGCTTCTAGTGAGATGTATTACTACCCCTGTATGATCGCAAAAGCCGCTGGCGATATGCATTTTCCTCTCCATTTAGTCGTGGGCTCTACTGATTATAAGGGCTATATAGATAATATAGAAAAGATTAACTCTTCAGTGGTTACTTATGACTTAGGTCTCCACTCCGTTTATACAATCGGAGAGGAAGATATAACCTCTAGGCAGGAATACTTTAAGAAGCACCCTTCGAGAATGTTCTCTCATATCGCGGAGACTAAAACAGAGGTCAGTAACTGCAAAGCCGAGCATAACGGGATGACTCCACTTGAATATCTAGATTCACTAGGGCTATTTAACCATGGAGGGGCTATCTACCACGCTAACTATTTAGAGGATGTTGATTATAAAATAATCAAAGAGAAGGGAATTATCCCTGTAACATGCGCTGGAAGTAACGCTAAGCTTGCCTCAGGAGTGTGCCCAGTTCGTAAACTCCTTGATATGGATATTCCTGTAGCGATAGGAACGGACGGCCCCGCTTCTAATGACTCCCTTGATATGTTTTATGAAATGAAGCTAGTGGCCTCTCTTCAAAAGATAAATACAGGTGATCCCACAGTTATAAAGCCAAAAGAGCTTCTTAAGATGGCTACAGTTAATGGAGCCCTTGCCATGGGCCTAACTGACTCTTTATATATCGCTGAAGGGCAGAAAGCCTCTCTTATTGAAATTGATCTTACTAATCCCGCGATGAGGCCTATTAATGACGTTATTAATAATCTCATGCTTTCGGGGAGTAAGGACTGCGTTAAAATGACCATCTGTGATGGTGAGATTCTCTATCGAGATAATAAATTCTATGTCGGTGAAGACACGGATAGTATCTATAAAACCGCTCAAGAATATACGGACGAACTAAAGAAGTTTACTAACATCTAAACTAATAAAATTTTAGGTGAAGATATATATTAGAGGCACCCTCTAAAGGGGTAATAGTTTTCACTTTGATAGTGAAATATATCTAAATTTATATACTTTAACTATAAAAAACACTTGTATTTTTTCTTAATATCATTATCCTATCTTAATCGGTATTTACTATGAGCAATGTTTTTCTCTTTATTTCACCTCATTTTCCTGATAGTTATTATCAGTTTGTCGCCGCTTTAAAGGAGAGGGGTTTTATTACGCTTGGAATTGGAAGCGCTCCATACTATGAGATACCAGAAGGACTTAAAAACTGCATTGATGAATACTACTGCTGTCATGACATGGATGACTTTGAAAATGAGAAAATAGCCGTGGAATATTTTATCAAGAAATATGGTCATATCGATTACATAGAGTCTAATAGTGACTACTGGCTTGAAAAGGACGCTGAGCTAAGAGAGATATATAACATTCCCCACGGCCCTAGACCTAAAGAGATAGCGGAATATCATCATAAATCTCTTATGAAAAAATACTATGAAAAAGCTGGAGTAAGCGCGGCGAGATGGACACTCGTAACGACCTACGACAAACTTAAAAAATTCGCAAGGAAAGTTGGCTATCCAGTTTTCATAAAACCCGATAATGGAGTGGGCGCAATCGACGATCATAAGATTCATAACGAAGAAGAACTACTCGATTTCTATGAGCATAAACCGAGTGATGTTATCTATATCGCCGAGGAATTTATTGAAGGCGAACTCGTCTCTTTTGACGGTGTTAGCGACTCGAAAGGAAACGTGATTTTTGGATGCGCTCATGAATATAGCACGGGAATAAGTGACATAATTGCTAACCCAGAATTAGACGTTTTCTACTACACTGTTAAGGAAGCAGATCCCAAGTTAGTGGATGTAGGATGTAGGGTAATTAAAGCGTTCAATGTTAAGAACAGATATTTCCACTGTGAGTACTTTAGACTCACTAAAAATAAGAGGAGTCTTGGGAAGAAAGGAGACTATGTTGCCCTTGAAGTTAACATGCGTCCAGCGGGCGGCTACACTCCCGATTTAATCGATTTTTCCCAGTCTGTTTCTATTTATAATATTTTCGCGGATTCGATTGCCTATGATGAGAATAGAGAGGACCTAACTAAGCAGAAGTATTTCGCTGCGTGCGCATCGCGTAGGTTCACGAATAGTTATGTCCACACTATTGAGGAGATCCGCTATAAGTACTATTTCAATTTATGCCTAGAGAAAGACTATCCTCCTATCTTCTCTGATGATATGGGAGACCACTTCTTTATGGCGAGATTTGACACGGAAGAAGAAGTGAATGAATTCCACTCCTTCGTTAATGATGTAAAATAGCTTAGCCTAGTAATAGAGCACAAAAAAATCCGTTCTCAACGAACGGAAGTTTTTTTGATCGGTTTCCAGCCTTCCAATTAGATGAATGGGAAGATGGTGCCAAAGATGATCATCCAAATAAGGTCGAGAATCCAGAGGATGTTCCATCCAAAGATTATTCTAAGGACGCCACAAACCTTTTTCCATACACCTTTCTGGACGAATTTGGTAATAATACCAAGAATCCAAGAAGTGACAGGAATAATCGCTAGGATAATGCTAACGACACGGCCCCAATGGAAGTAACCTTTTTTCTCTTTACGTGACTTTGCCATATAAATATTACCTCCGCTATTTGTATTATATAACGCAAGGCGTTTATATTCAAAAAAAAGTTTAATAAATTTCAAAATATGCTAGTTATGATAGAATATTAGGTATGAAAAGAAAAACTGTTATTATAATAACAATCATCAATTTAGTGGTTGTGGTGCTCCTTGGAGTTATTCCTCCAGTCATCTTTTCCGCTAACGGATTGCTCAAAGATTTAGATACGTATTTAAATGTTGAGTACTGGGTTGGTTATGCAGTGGGACTTGTCTTCTTAATTGGGTTCTCCTTTTTCTGCGTTAATCACCAGACAATTACTGGTAAGAAACTATTCATTACCACTGAAATATTCGCACTTTTAATGCAACTTATGCAGTTTATTTCGATTTTCTTCTCCTATAGTAGCTATGATAAAAACTATATTCTTGTGCTTGTAATTGATCTTGCTCTTATCATTATTTGGGGCATCTTCTATGCCATGCTTAATACTAAACAAATCCGCAGGAGATACCAGTGAAAGTTGCTCTTATTACTAACATAGATAACGTCCACACTAAACCTAAAGTGGATAGTTTAACTAGGGAATTTAAGGCACATAATGTCATGTGCGATGTCATCACTAATGATGGCTCTTTAGTGGAAATTACCGAAGACGGAGTACGCACTAAACTACCTCAATATGACTATGTTATATATCTTGATAAAGATATATACACCGCTAAAATGCTTGAGAAACTTGGCTACAAACTAATTAATAACAGCGAGTTTACAGAGCTATGTGATAATAAACTTTATACGCTTATTGAAAGTAGTGATATTGTAAAATGCGTTCCTACTACCGCCGCTCCTCTTGTCTATCATGAGCTAACGGAAGAGAACTATAAGCTTCTTGATTTAGTAGAAGAAAAATATGGATATCCCCTCATCATGAAAAAGACTTATGGATCTCTTGGAGAAGGAGTATTTCTTGCTAAAAACAAAGCAGAACTTAAGCCTTTATATGAAAAACACTGCAGAGAGCCCCTTCTTTTTGAGCCCTATATTGAAGGCGGAAATGAATCTATAAGAGTGCTTGTTTTAGATCATAAAATACTTGGCGCTATCTCTAGACTCTCTAACGATGAGTACCGCTCTAACTATGGGAAAACAGTAAGCGCTGTTTATCTTTTAGATAAAGACCTAGAAAAAATTGTAAACAAACTTATAGAAAAGTTTGATATTATATATGGAGGTCTAGATTTCCTTAGAGTGGGAAGTGAATATCTTCTTCTTGAAATGAACTCGAATGCCTTCTTTGAAGAGTTTAGTAAAGCCACTGGAATAGACGTAGCAAAACTCTTTGTTGAAATGATAATAGATAAGGAACAAATTTGAATGCAAAAATCACGTAAAACATTAAGAACTACAAGGAATTTGCTTTTTGCTGTGCCTATTTTACTTGTCGCGGGTTGCTCTTCCTCCGTTAATGTTTCGCTTGATGATTATGTTAGTGAGCTTGAGTATCACGAAGGTTTTACCGTTCTAGATTTAGGAGATATTCATGAATCAGTTATCGCTAATCTTGATGCGGATTTTGAATATCTCACTAATGTTATTTATTCTAGAGCTATTGTCGCTAATGATATGGCGCATAAAGAAGAGTATGCTCCAGATCTCATTGTCTTAAACGGCGATACCTTTATGGACGCTAATAAACTTGTAGTGAAAAAATTCTTCGAGTTTATGGACTCGCTTGATATTCCATTTGCTTACACTTATGGTAACCATGACTATGAAGGACAGTATTCTCATGGCTATATTGATAAGATTGTCCAGGGATGTAAAAACTCTCTTCTTTGTAATCCAGATGATGATGTATACGGTAACTCTAATTACGTCGTTAATATCTCAAACGATGGCGATATTGTTTGGCAGGTCTATCTTATGGATTCTAATTCCTACTATAAATCTCGATATGATGTTCTTCATGATGACCAAATTGAGTGGTATAGAAAGCAAGTTGAATACGCTAACGGAATAACTTCTAGTGAACAAGCCGAGGACATGGTTCCTTCTATTATGTTCATGCATATTCCCATAAGGGAATATCAATATGCATGGACTGAGATAGCTGGAGACTCTTTATATGGCTACGACGAGAAAACTGGTAGTGTTTGGTACATGATGGATAGCGGTGTAGGCTCTGGCTATAAGGATAGCGAGCTATTCTCAACTATTCAGGAATATAAGTCCACACAGGCGGTTATCTCAAATCACGATCACACACACAACTGTGACTTTGTCTATAGCGGGGATGGTGATTATCCTGTTCATTTAATTTATGGTAATAAGTCATCTATTAATATTTACTATGACCCTGATACAATGGGCGGAATGTTCTTTACTCTTAATGAAGATAAGACTTTTACCACAGAGAGAATAAGAGTGGACTATGAAGGGACGGCATCTGTCATAACAGATGAGATGCTCGCTAGTGGTGAAATCATATGGTAAAGATTATGAATTTCTTTAGGTCTACCTTAGGCAAATACCTCCTCCTTGCGGTTGTCTTTATTATGGCGGGAATCTGCGCTTATTTAGTCACTCAAATCATTACCCAAATTATTGCAAATTATGGAAGAGCGCTCCTCAATTTCTTCCCCACAATTATAACCTACATAATTCCTATGTTCTTTGTAGTGATTATGTGGTGTTATTTTAATAGCGGAAGTGAAGCCGGAAGGCTCAGAAGCATGTATTTATTTGTGGTAGTGACCTATATTGCGATGGGCTTCTCGCTTATTATTCATCTAATTGATATCTCCATTTATTTTGGCTGGAACCTAGAGCCCACAGCGATGATAACCATCTGGTTCCCATTTGATATACTAATTATGATTCTCGTCTTCCTTGGTGTTGCGGGCTTTGTTAACTACCGCTATGTCGTCCGTAAAAGAGCATATCTTAGTGAGCAAGAAAAGCTTAAAAATAGCGAAGATAATCCTGAAATAACGGAGAATATGAGTGAAGAAGCAGAAATTACTCCTCTAAAAAAGAAAAGAATTGTTATGGTTTCTTTCTATACCGTATTTGCCACTGTCTTCTTTGGAGAAGCCTGTTTCTCGCTTACTCTAATCGATGGCTATATGGACCCTAATCTCTATGGAGTGATACCTCTAGTTCTATCGCTTCTTCTCCCCACTCTTATTGGTGTGTTCTATATCATCTATCAGGTAAAGAAAGATCCTAAGATTTATAGACTTGGACTCCTAGTGTGTCTTATCACTGCCCTTGTCATCTATTTATGGTGCGTAATCGCTTTAGCGATTAATCCTCTAATTATCCCTCAGTCTATTGTCGGATTATTCCCTCTTGGATTTGCCATGAGGACTCCGCTTGGACTTATGATATGCGCTGGTCAAGTCGTAGTTTCACTTATTGTGGCCCTTGTCATCTACATTCTTAAGGTGGTCCGTAAACCTAGTGAAGAAGAACCTATGGAGCAGGAAATAAGCGTAGACGTACCCGCCGAAAATAACTGATTACATCTAGTTATTTTACCTATATTTGTGGTATAGTAATACATATGCCACAAGTCACAATTGAAAATTTATCTAAAATATATAATGAAGGACAGCTTAACGAAGTTAAGGCTCTTTATGATGCTTCCTTCACGATTGAGAAGGGAGAATTTATTGTTATCCTTGGCGCTTCTGGCGCGGGTAAAACAACCCTTTTAAACTTACTTGGCGGGATGGATGTCGCCACAAGCGGTCGCTACCAGATAGATGATATTGTAGTGACCTCATTAAGCGATAAAGAGCTAACTAAAGTTAGAAGAGATGATATTGGATTTGTCTTCCAATTCTATAATTTAATGCCTAATCTAACCGCTTATGAGAATGTTTTAATTGCGGATGCCGTTGGCAAAGGCGACGGATCTAGAGCGGAAGAAGCAATTGAAGAAGTCGATTTAGCGGATAGAAGAAATAACTTCCCAAGTGAGCTTTCTGGAGGTGAGCAGCAAAGAGTGGCGATTGCAAGGGCCATTGTCAAAAGACCTAGGCTTCTTTTATGCGATGAACCGACCGGAGCTCTCGACTCCAAAACAGGCGTCTCTATTATTCAGCTTCTAAAAAAGATTAATAAAAGAGACGGAACCACTGTCATTATTGTTACTCATAATGCCAATATTGCCCAAGTAGCGGACCGAGTCATCCGCTTAGCGGATGGAAGAATCATTGAAGACTATTTCAATGAGATCGTAAAAGAACCCGAGGAAATTGACTGGTGAGCCGTACAACTGTTAGTGGTGTTCTTACTCGAAAGACCACCAGGAGCATCCGTCATAACTGGGGTCAGTTTTTAGCAATTATTGGAATCACCGCTATTGCAGTGACTCTTTTTTTAGGGCTAAGTGCAAGTGCTAAAAGTCTCGATGAGAGAGTGGATAGACTCTACTCTGAATGCAATGTAGCGGATATCTGGGTGACCACTTCTGGCTATGAAGAGGACGATCAAACCGCTCTTGAAAATATGCTAGATAGCGAAGATTTGCTTGAAAAAAGAAGTTATTTACCGAGTTATTTAGGCGTTAGGAGTATGTACGCTGTTATTGTTGACGAATACCCCGCAATATCCGCCCCTATTATAGTGGATGATATAGAAGGAACTGATTATTATTCCGAAAATGCAGAGTTTTTAATTGTTGATGATTCTATGGAAATAGCTGCGGGCGAGACCGTTGAGGTCTCCTTTTCCTCATCCCTATTTTCAGTGGGAGAAGAGTCATTATCTAGCTATGTCGGAGACCTAGTTTCTCTTGAGTTTAAAGTAACTTCCACGATGAACTATGCTGAGAATATTAATACTGCGGAATTCTCTACCTCTTGTTTTGTTATTTCCACATCATATTTTAAAGACGTCTTTACTGACTATATTATGTCCTTTAGCGGGCTTAGCTCTATTGAGCAAAACGTGATTGTAAGCCTAATTAATAGCACTGATTTTTCAAATCAGTTTGTGATAAAAGCTGGTGAAAACACTAATGTTAAAGCCCTAGAATCTCAGATAAATTCCTATTATTCCTCTAAAGAGGAAAATAACTTAGTTTATCTTTATGATCTAGATAGCGCGGTTTTTAATAGCATTGTTCAAGCCGATATTCAGCAGGCTTGGGCTCTTTCCTATGTCTTCCCCGCTATTTTCTTCCTTGTCGCGGTTCTTGTTATTCTCACCACAATCTCGCAGCTGATTATTAAAGAGAGAATGGAGATAGGCACCCTAAAAGCCATAGGTGTAAATAAGAATCAGATCCTGTCCCAGTATATGGCGCTGATGTTTGTTCTTGTAGGAATAGGTTTTGTTATTGGAGCGATACTTGGCCCAATTATTCTCCCAATGATAATGGGCATTAAATATAATATTTTGTACTCTTTACCGCCTTTCCGCTTCGTTTTCCCTTGGCTATACTTTGTTATTGCTCTAGTTGCATTAATGGCTTTAACCGCTCTTGTGGTGTGGCTTGCGTGTCGTAAAGAGATGAAGCTTATGCCTGTAAGCAGCATGCGTCCACCTCAGATTAAAGCCCTTAAACCCAAAAAGGATGAAGGAAATCATAGGTTCGAAGCTAGATTCATCTATATTAAGATGGCGCTTAGAAATATAAGGCTGAGCCCCGCTAAGTCAGTGATGGTGGTCTTAGGAATACTTGGATGCACGATGCTATTAGTCAGCGGCTATGGTATCGACGATACCATTGATTACTCTGTAGATTATGATTTAGCCAATTTCTACGCTGCGGATATAACGCTGCACTATAACACTGGTAGCACTTCTATGGCGAGTGAGCTGGAGCAGTTTGAAGAAATCGAATACTTTGAAGAGCAGAGAACTGAAACCTCGACAGTGACTAATCAGAGAAATGGTATTCAGTATGAGACATATATCTATATAGTCTCAGAGTCCCCCACTCTTATAAATATCGACTTTGATGCCGACTATCTTTGCGTTAGTCAAAAGGTTGCTAATGAAGCCAATGTGAAGATAGGCGATGAGCTTACTTTTGAGATTATGGGAAAGGAATATAGCGGAGTCGTAGGCCAGATTTATGATACTTTTGTCTATCACGGTGTTTTTGCAAGTTCCACTAATGAAGCCTATAAAGAGCTCTACGAAACTAAAACAACAGCGTTTATATCAGTAGCAGATGGAGTGGATCACGATGAGTTTGGAACCCGCCTTCTAAGCGAGGTTAGTGAAGCGGCGTCCTATACCACTCATGAATGGACAGTGGACTATATAAATAGTATTGTCAGCTCGGTAGATACGATGACCCTTTCAATCAAGATTTTCGCTATATTATTAGCGGTTGTTGTGCTGTTTAATTTAACCTACCTAAACTTTAAGGAGAGAACGAGACAAATTGCCACTTTAAAGGTTGTGGGATTCTCTAGAGCTAACATTGGGAAGACTCTTGTTTATGAGTCAATGATCCTTGTAGTTATTGGAGCGGTTTTAGGCTTACTACTTGGATTCCCTCTTGAGATATTAATCCTCTTTATTAATCGAAACGCGATTGTGGAGTTCCTTTATGTTTGTACATGGCAGACTTACCTTATTAGTTTCCTAATAACCACGCTTGTGGCCCTTGCTATAAATCTATTACTCACTCTTAGAATTAAGAATGTGAAGATGGTGGAATCTCTTAAGAGCATAGAAGAATAATGAATAAGAACTATAAAAAACCGAGATATAAGAAGCCAGTCTTAGAGACTAAAGACTTTATAGTTAAAAATAACTGTGAGCTCTTAGCCTTTCTTTATGAGTGTTTTCCTTCCAAAGGAAGGAATGATGTTAAAGCGCTTCTCTCTACGCATCGAGTTTTAGTTAATGGAGCGATGATTTCTCAGTATAACTTTGCTCTATTTCCAGGCGATAAAGTCCAAATCACTGAGCATAGCTTTCATCAAGAAGTAGGACTTTCAAATAAGTTTAAGATTATCTATGAAGATGATAATCTAATCGCTATTGATAAGCCGGTGGGCCTTTTATCAGTGGCCACCGCTAAAGAAAAGACTAATAATGTGGAATCACTACTTAATGCTTATGTTCAGCAAAAGGATAAGCACAATAGAATCTTTATGGTGCACCGAATTGATGAAGATACATCCGGAGTTATGATAGTAGCGAAGAATCAAAGGATGCATGACGCTCTTATAAGCGACTGGAATAACCTCGTTATTAAAAGAGGATATTACACCATTGTAGAGGGCCATATGAAAGAGAAAGAGGGAACTTTCTCTTCTTATCTCAAGAAGAATTCCCAATATATGATGTATTCCTCTAAAGATAATAAGGGTCAATACGCTGAAACACACTATAAGGTGATTGATGAAAATGATAACTATTCACTCCTAGATGTAGATATTAAAACAGGCAGAAAGAATCAAATAAGAGTGCATCTTTATGAAAACGGCCACACTGTGATTGGCGATGATAAATATGGAGAGCCCTCTAATCCTATAGATAGGCTAGGCCTTCACGCCTATGAACTTAAAATTAAAAACCCGTTATCAGGGAAAATAATGGATTTTAAATGTCAAATGCCTAAAGAGTTTAAAGAATTATTCGTAAAGAAGTAGTCATTTATGGAATTTGAAACAGATAGATTAATTCTTAGAAAGTGGAGCGAGGATGATGCAGAGCGTCTCTTTTTACTCGTTTCTGATCCAGATGTCTATCAGGGATGCGGCTGGCCTAGACACGAAAACGTAGAACAGGCTAGGCGAATGATTAAGGACACTCTATTAGGGGACGGGAACTGGGCAATCGTTCTTAAAGAGAGCGGAGAGCTTATTGGGGAGGTAGAGCTACGTATCCCTTACTGCACTGAGGTAAGAAATAGCGAGGAAGGAGAGCTAGGCTTTTGGCTTGGCAGGGACTACTGGCATAACGGCTATATGAGTGAAGCGGTCCACTGCATCCTTGACTATGGTTTTAATGCTCTTCATAAAATAAATATTTATGCAGGACATTTTCCAGAAAACACAAATAGTAAAAGGCTCATTACCCATCTGGGATTTAAGCCTTGTGGGACACATGATTTCTTCCCTCTTCCTTTTCTAGATAGGAATATTATCGTTGAGGATTATGTCATGTCGAGAGATGACTATACCTCCTTATATAGCAAATAAAAAACTCGCAATTTGCGAGCTTTTTATTCTTGTTGATCTCTTTTTTGATGAGCATCAAACTTCTTTCTATCTTCAGTTTTAAGTATCTTTTTGCGCATTCTATAGGTAGCGGGAGTAATCTCTACAAGTTCATCAAAATTAATATAGTCAAGACATGCTTCTAGGGACATTCTTCTTGGGGCTTTTAGCACAACTGTCTGGTCTTTTGTGGAACTTCTTACGTTTGTAAGGTTCTTTTTAGTCACGACATTGACCGCTAAATCGAAGTCGTAGCGGTGTTCACCCACAATCATGCCCTCATAAACCTCTACTCCTGGGTCTATAAACATGGTTCCCCTATCCTCTACGTGCTCGATAGCATATGGAGTAGCGCTTCCGCCTTCTGTTGCAACAAGCACTCCAATTTGTCTTTCTCCAATACTCCCTTTCTTATATGGTCTATATTCCTTAAAAACATGAGAAATAATGCCGTATCCCTTAGTTAATGTAAGAAATGACGTGGTAAATCCAAGTAGTCCACGGGAGGGGATAACATAGTCTAGCCTTGTTGTTGTATCCGCTGCTTCCATATTGATGAGCTGAGCGGATCTATCTCCAATGACGGTCATAACGTCTCCTAGATATTCATTAGGAACATCAATCATAAGGTCTTCGTAAGGCTCACACCTTACCCCATCTATTTCTTTAATAATGACTTGGGGCTTAGATACTTGGAGTTCAAATCCCTCTCTTCTCATATTCTCTATGAGAATAGATAGATGAAGCTCTCCTCTTCCTGAGACTATCCATTCCTCTGCATTTGGAACTCTCTCCACTCTTAAAGCCACGTCTCTTTGAACTTCTCTATATAATCGTTCTTCTATTTGTCTCGCTGTAAGTAGCTTCCCGTCTTTTCCTGATAATGGAGAGGTATTCGTGCCAAAAGTCATTTGTAGAGTTGGCTCATCTAGCTTGATTGATGGTAGTGGATCGACATGGTCCACAGCGCATATCGTTTCTCCAACGTTGATATCTGGGAGGCCCGCTACAGCAATAATATCGCCTGCATGGGCCTCGGGAACTTCAAGTCTAGTAATTCCCTGCGTGGCAAAAAGCTTAAGCACTCTAAAGGTCTTTACTGATCCATCATTTCGAGCGACAGACACAAGGTCGTTCACCTTAACATGTCCTCTTGTTACTGTTCCAATGCCTATTCTACCTACGTAGTAGTTATAGTCGAGAAGGGCCACTTGTAGCTGTAATGGACCATCCTCCTCTGCTTTTGGCTCTGGAATTTCATCAATTATTACTTGGAAGAGTGGATCCATACCAGGTTTCTGAGTGGACAAATCGGGGTCAAGTGAACAAGTTCCGTTTACCGCGGATGTATAAACTGTTTTGAAATCAAGAAGTTCATCGGGAGCGCCTAGCTCAATGAAGAGCTCAAGAACCTGGTTTAAAACCGAATCAATATTGATGTTTTTTCTATCCACTTTATTGATAACAACTATTGGTTTTATGCCTGCTTCAAGAGCTTTTTTAAGAACGAACCTCGTCTGAGGCATTGTTCCTTCAAAGGCGTCCACTAATAAAAGCACACCGTCAACCATGTGCATAATTCTTTCAACTTCACCGCCGAAATCGGCATGCCCTGGGGTGTCTACGATATTGATTTTATAGTCGTGATAATAGATAGTTGTGGTTTTAGCGAGGATTGTGATTCCTCTTTCTCTTTCTAGATCATTTGTATCTAAAAGGCGATCCACCGGCTCCTCATTATCTTTGAATAGCCCTGCAGTTTTAAGTAGTTGATCCACTAGAGTGGTTTTTCCGTGGTCAACGTGAGCAATAATAGCGATATTTCTTGTTTTCATAAATGCCTTAATTATCTTATAGAGGCATCCCATTCATTTCAAGAGTTTAAATAATAAAAAATGGACATTAGTCCATCTCTATTATTTAACTATGCATCTATTAGTCTAAAGTATTCATGACTTCGTAGACGTGATTCTTTTTGATATTATAGGTCTTAGAGACATGCTCAACCGCGTCTTTTTTGCTTCTACCTTTTTGAAGAGATTCAAGAAGCAAGTCCCTAATCTTTTCATCGTCAAAAATCACTTCATTTTCCTGATATCCCTCTAAAACAAGGACAATTTCCCCAATTATTGATGAGAAATCAAGATCTAAAAGCTCACTAACTTTTCCGTAAATACACTCCTCATTTATTTTAGTTAGCTCCCTTGACAAAGTAATGTTTCTGTCCCCAAGGACTTCATATATTGAATGAAGACATTCCTCTATTCTGTGAGGGGCCTCGTAGAAAATTATAGTGTAAGGAACCTCTTTAAGTTTTGCTAGCTCTTTATCCCTAGCGCTTTTCTTCGCGCTTAGAAAACCGTAAAAGAGGAAATGGTCTTTATCCTGAGCAGATGTCACTAGCGAGTCTAAAAGCGCGGAGCTCCCGTTAACGCAGGAGACAGCGATATCATTATCAATGCATTTTTTTACGAGGATATTGCCTGGATCTGAAACTAGGGGGTAGCCAGCGTCGCTCATATATACAACTTTCTTGCCATCTTTGATGAGTGATACCACTTTGTCACTAGCTTCCACTTCGTTATGCTCATGAAGAGAGATGCAATCTTTAGAAATACCGCACAAACTAAGGAGCTTTTTTGCGACTCTTGTGTCTTCGCAGGCGACTAGGTCGCAATCTGAAATAACCTCGATTGCTCGAGGATTCATTTCTTTAAGATTACCTATTGGGGTGGCCACTAAATAGAGTAAGTACTTACTAGAGAAGGATTTAACTCTTTTCATTCCTTTCTCTCTTTCTCTTATTAGCCACTAATTGATCAAATTCGCTAAGAGGAATATTAATGACATTCTCTTCGTTTCTTAGCTCTACCATATTGGAGATGACGTTAATTGCTGAGACTGTATATTCTTCGTCATCTCTATAAATTGTCTTACCAATGTCTGGGAACGCCTTTTTTAGCTCTGAATAAGTATCATCCTCATACTTTAGGCAACATATAAGCTTATTACACTGACCGGATAGCTTAGGAATATTAATAGTAAGCATTTGATTCTTCGCTCTATTAATAGAGATACCATCAAATTCATTAAGAAATGTCGAGCAGCATAGTGGGAGCCCGCATATACCTAGTCCGCCGATATTTCTCGCTTTATCTCTTGGGCCTACCTGACGAAGCTCTATTCTCGTATGGAAACGAGAAGCAAGAACTTTTAATAGCTCTCTAAAATCCACTCTTTCATCGGAGACATAGGAGAAGGAGAGCTTACTTCTATCTAGTGTATATTCACTATCAATTAGTCTCATATCAAGCCCTAAGTCTTTAATGTCATTTTCACATATTTTAAGCGCGGTTTGGGCGTCTTTTAAGTTTTGTTTATATGTTTTTATATCGGATTGAGAGGCAATTCTAGCTACAGGTTTTAAGGGGATTTTTCTTTCATATGAAGAGATAGGAATCATATCTGTTTCTGTTTTAGCAACTTCATATCCCTTTTGGGTTTGAACCACCACAAACATTCCTTTTTCTAGATTTAAATCTTTCACTCCGAAATAATAGACTCTTAGTCCATTCTCGTATTTAACCCCGATGTAGTGGTCATAGTCCGCTCGGTAAAAGGAGATATCTTTTTCACCTTCATCTTCCTCGCTCTGACTTATTTCATCCTCAATGTATTCTTCTTCTTCCATATTTATTCACTCACAATAAAATTTACTAAATGATCAAGTAGTAATGAGATATTTATATTAGCCTTTAATAAGTCCCTTTCTTTAAGTATTTCCACTAAAGTGGAATCTAGGTGAGTGCTATTACTCACCAGGTCTTCTAATATTGTATCATAACTCTTAAGAAGTGGTGATAAACCATTTTGTTTATTAAGAGCCTCATTAAAGAAGACATATATCATATCAAAGAAGTATCTCGCATCTTCTTTTGTCTTAACTAAGGGAATAATCTCTTTCTCCATAGTGAAGATTGTTTTCTCTTTGCTCTCGCTAAGAGACTCGATAAGAACTTCAGCGAGATCTCTCATGGAAAGAAACTCATTAAACTCCTCACTGTTCTGCCTCATCTCATAGATAAGAGAAGCATCTTGATAGATATAAGAGAGGATTTCAGCGTACTCTGGTTCCACTCCTAAACTAATAGCATCTTCGATTATTGCAGACTTTTCGACAGGTAATAGACGGAGATATTGACATCTAGAGACGATAGTGGGAAGAACATTATTCACATTATTAGTGGTGAGAAAAGCATAGACATTATCCTGAGGCTCCTCAAGAAACTTAAGGATTGAGTTAATGGCTTCTGTTGTCATATTCTCTACGAGATGGAGGATATATATCATGATTCCTTTCTCTTCAAGCGGCACTCTATCAAACTTTTCTTCGATGTATTCAACGTCTCCCACCTTTATAGAGCCTTTAGAGCCATCCATAATAATAAGGTCTGGATAATTATTATTATCCACTCTCATACAGGTAATACAGTTATCGCATGCAAATGGAGTGGGGTTATCGCAGAGCAGTGATTTCCCAAGGTGAAGAGCGACATCAAGAAGCGGAGTACCAGTTTCTCCTTCTATTAGATATGCATGAGAAAAACTCTTCGTCGTAAGAGCGTTATAAAAAGTTTTATAAACAACGTTTTGATGTTTTCTAAGATATAAATCTACATTCATAGTCTTTTTAAAATGATATCAAGAACTTCTTTTTCCACTATCTCAAGCGGGCGAGAAGCATCAATAACGACATAACGGTCGGGATATTCTTTTGAAATTTCAAGGAATGCATTCCTCACGGTTTTATGAAATTCCATCTGCTCTAGATCAAGTCTATTGACCTCTCTATCGGTATTATCATTGATTCTCTTCATTCCAATTTCAGGATCAATATCAAAGAGAATGGTAAGGTCAGGATAGGTATCCTCCGTTGCAAAAAGGTTGATATCAAGAATAGCTTTCTCTCCTAGTCCACGGGCATGTCCTTGATAAGCAAGCGAAGAATCAAGGTAGCGGTCGCAGATAACAATCTTCCCCTCTTTAAGAGCGGGCCATATCTTTTCAACGAGATGCTGTCTTCTTGAGGCGGCATAAAGAAGGGCTTCAGTTCTCCCATCCATATCGGTATTCTCTTTAGAGAGAATAACATCACGAATCTGCTCTGAAATAGGAGTGCCTCCTGGCTCTCTTGTTTGGACTATTTCATAGCCCATTTCCTTAAGTTTACTCACAGCGTATTTTATCGCCGTGGTCTTACCGCTTCCTTCAGGTCCCTCTAGTGTTATAAACATAAGCTTATCCCTTTATATTTGTCCTTCCCTCAAGTGCTTTTCCAAGTGTAAGTGCATCGACATAGTCTAGATTACCACCCATCTGTAGTCCATAAGCAAGTCTACTTATCTTGATATCTACTTCTTCTTTAAGCTTACTAGCAAGATAAGATGCAGTAAGTTCTCCTTCAACAGTGGGGCTAGTCGCAAAGATGACTTCTTCAATTTTCTCTTCTTTTATGCGGGTTATGAGGTGTTTTATGACTTCCGGAGCGATTTCTTCCCCTTTAACGGGATTGATTACTCCTTTAATAACCTGATAGACTCCGTGATACTGTTTGCTCTTCTCAAATGAGAGGATATCTTTAGGATAAGAAACCACCATGAGGACTTTTCTGTCTCTTTCTTCATCACCACATATAGGGCATCCCTCATCATCGATGAGGTTACCGCATATAGGGCACTCATGGATCTCTTTTCTTAAAGCGGTAATTGACTCAATAAGTTCATTAAAAGAATCTTCCCCGAGGTCGAGGAGTGAATAGGCGATTCTCTCAGCGCTTTTCCTTCCTATGGAAGGAAGAGTGGATAAGGAATCCGTTGCTCTTTCAATGGACTTAAGGTTATCCATTAAAATGGAAGTCCTCCTTTACCCGCAATCTTAGATTCTATCTCTTCTTCTTTTTTGCTAATTTCATCGAGAACTTCGTTAATAGCGAGAACAATTGTCTCCTCTATCATCTCTTTGTCCTCTTCATTAAGAACGCTTTCATCAATTTTTACGGATACAAGCTCTTTTGCTCCAGTCATCTCCACTGTAACAATGCCGGCTTTTGATTTGGTAAATGTTTGTTTAGCAAGTTCATCTCTTGCTTTTTCTAGCTCTCTCATTAACTTTTGAGACTGAGCCATCATTTGCTGCATATTCATAGTTTTATTCTCCTTCAAATTCTAATTTAATATCACTTGGCTTAGGTAATTTAGAAACCTGCTGTCTATTTGTGTAGCCCTGCTGAAAATCAACGGACTCTTCTCTATTTAGAGAATAGACAAAGAATTTTCTGTCAAAGATTTGATAGATTATTTGCTGTATTAACGCCTGATTTGACACTAAATTTGCTTTAGCCGCCTGGTTTTTAGTTTTGGTTTCAAGAATTAAGACGTCACTTGATGCGATAAGTGGTCTAGCGTCGCTTAAAAGCGCTGCTACGCTCCCCGCAACTGGATGAGTTAAATAAACACTAATATCTCCCCATCTATTTAGTAGCTCGTTTTTAATATCACGATTCTTCGCTAAAACTCCAATATTTATTAGAGAATCAAAATCTAGATAGTAGTGATCCTCTTTAACTTCACACTTAAGGATATGGGGCACATAGTCATCGCTTAATAAAGTATCATGCTTTGAGATTGTTTCGTTCACTTCAGGAGCAGTAATTACCTCTTCCTTCTCCTCAATAACTATCTCCTGAGTTAATAGGTCTGGCTCGTCTTCCTCTTCTTCTATGACCTCTTCAATAGGCGCGCTGTCTACTACTTCTTGTATGCTCTCTTCCACGCTGATTTCTATGTCTTCTTCTACCTGCTCAGTCTCGACTTTCTTTCCCTTGTTTAGTGAGCAGAGTTTAAGCACACAGATCTCGAAAAGTGGATTAATAGAGGAGACGTTTTTATATTCATTCGTTACTTCCATAAAAGCATCGATATATTTCATAACGTCTTCTCCAGAGAGCTCCGCGGATAGTTTTCTCACGTCTTCAATCTTAATCGATTGAAGTAATGTCTGATCTGATGTGTTTTGATAGATTAATAAATCTTTCAAAATGTTTAATAGATCATCAGTTAGTCTTTTGATATCCGTTCCCTTAGAGAAGTATCTATTTAGCCTTGTTAAAACAGACTGAAGTCTGTTTTTACTTATATCAGTGAGAAGGCCAATCTTCTCTTCGTTTGTTTCTAGGGAGAAGATATTTAGAATATCTTGAGTTACTAGGCGATTATTAGAATACGCTAAAACCTGGTCAAGGATAGAGAGAGCGTCTCTCATTCCTCCATCCGCAAGCTGAACAATGAGGTCTACTGCGTCTTTATTGACTTCAATATGTTCTTTATTAAGGACTTGGACCACTCTGTTATAGATGTCTTCATCTTTAAGCTTAGTAAAATCATATCTTTGACATCTAGATAAGATAGTGGGAAGCACTTTATGAGGCTCTGTTGTACAGAGAATGAAAACTACGTTTTCAGGTGGTTCTTCAAGGGTCTTAAGAAGAGCGTTAAAGGCGCTCGCGCTCATCATATGAACCTCATCGATGATATAGACTTTATATTTACCTAAAATAGATCCATATTTGACCTTATCAATGAGGTCACGAACGTCATCCACTCCGTTATTTGATGCGGCGTCAATTTCAATCACATCTGGATGAGTTCCTTCATTTATAGCAACGCAGTTTTCGCAGTGGTTACACTGACACCCTATCCCTTCTTCACAGTTAAGGGCTTTAGCGAGGAGCTTTGCCATTGTGGTTTTTCCTGTTCCACGAGGTCCCGCAAAAAGATAAGCGTGGGCTAGTTTATTGTTTTTAAGAGCGTTTTTAATTGTGGTGACTATATGCTCTTGACCCGCTACCTCATCAAAAGTCATAGGTCTATAGGTTCTATATAATGCTTTATACGCCATAATTTTTACCTTGTGAAAATTATAACAAAAAAGGGCCTCTCATTAAACAATTAAAGATTAATCTTTACCTCCCTGTCTTTTATTTATTTTTATCATATATTATGATAATCTAAATAATGCGAGATGCCTTTTTTATGGAAGAAAAGATGTATAGTAGATTAGAGGCAATGGAAAATAGGTTAAATGAACTTAATTCTTTACTCGTGGATGAATCTATTTTATCCGATATGAATAGGTATAAAGAAATAACTATAGAAAAGGCTAAAATAGAGGAGCCAGTTAATCTCTTTATTAGATATAAAAAGATACAAAGCGATAAAGCAGATGCTCTCGAGCTTATGGGTAATCCAGATCACGAAATAAGCGCTTTTGCTAAAAAAGAATTTAATGATCTAAACGAAGAAGAAGAGAACCTTGTTAGTAGACTCAAAATTATGCTTCTTCCAAAAGACCCGAATGACGACAAAAATATCATTGTTGAGATAAGAGGAGCGGTCGGTGGAGACGAAGCTAATATCTTTGCTGGTGATTTATTTAGAATGTATACAAGATACGCTGAAAGACAAGGCTGGAAAATGGATATTTTAGATGAAAATCCCTCTGAAAGCGGCGGATTTTCTTTCATTTCTTTCCGAATTAAAGGGGATTCTGTCTATTCTAAACTCAAGTTTGAAAGCGGGGCTCACCGCGTGCAGCGTGTTCCTAAAACTGAGGCGAATGGAAGAATACACACAAGCACCGCGACAGTGCTCGTTATGCCGGAAGCGGAAGAGATAGATGTCACTATTAGACCAGAGGACTTAAAAGTTGATACTTACCGCTCTAGTGGAGCAGGCGGTCAAAACGTCAATAAAGTGGAAACCGCGGTCCGTATTACTCATATCCCAACTGGAATAGTAGTGGCCTGCCAAACCGAAAAAACTCAGTATCAAAATAAAGACATTGCGATGACCATGCTCCGCACTAAAATCTATAACACTATGGTGGAAGAACAAAACGAGAAACTAGGTAATGAAAGAAGGTTAAAAATAGGAACGGGAGAACGCTCCGAAAAGATTAGAACTTATAATTATCCTCAAAACAGAGTGACGGATCATAGAATAGGCTATACAGTGAATAAACTCGATAGAGTTATGGAGGGAGAGATTGATGAGATTATCGAGGCTCTATCTAACTATGACCAACAGATGAAAATGGTGAACGCAAATGACTAATAGAAAGCTTTATTTTTCCCTACTTGAAAAAGGCGGTGATCTCGTATCCCAAAGAGACGCTGAAGATTTACTTATATATGTAAACGGCTATTCTTCGCTTGAAGAATTAATGATGCATCTTGATGATGAGTGTAAAAACGAGAAAGCTTATCTCCACTACGGGAGAAAACTACTTGACGGAATGCCGCTCGCTTATGTCATCCATCAAGTCACCTTTGGTGACTTAAAACTCTATATTGATGAGAATGTTCTCATTCCCCGCATTGAAACCGCGGATATGTGCGAGGAGATTGTTAGGTTTGCTAAAGATAAATATGGAGACGAGCCAATTAGTATCCTTGATATAGGAACTGGAAGTGGGTGTATAGCTCTTTATTTAAAAAAGCATCTTCCAAGTGCAACGGTCGTGGCCACTGATATTAGTCATGAGGCTTTAGAGGTCGCTAGAAAGAACGCTGCCCTTAACAAACTAGATGTTACCTTCCTAGAGCATGATATGACCACTCCTTTTAGATATGACTTTGATGTCTTTGACATCATAGTGAGTAATCCTCCCTATATTACTTCTTATGACAGAGTGCAGGAGTCAGTCTATAAATATGAGCCTCAAATAGCTCTCTTTACCCCAGAAGCGGGTAAATACTATAACGATATCCTTCTTAACTTCTCCGCTCACTATGACTTTAAAACAATGATTTACTTTGAAATGGATGACGGCGCTCTTTCTACTATCTCTAGTGTGGTGAAAAAGAATATTCCTAATTATTCTCTTAATGTTCATAACGACTCTTTTGACCAGCAGCGCTTTGTAAGTATTGATGTCCTTAAACGAGATCAGGAATATGACTACTGGACCTATCTAGATGTTACTAAAGATAGCAAAGCTATCTGTTTCCCTACGGAAACAGTCATGGGACTAGGCGTAAGAGCAAAAGATATTGAGGCCTATAATCTATTAAACGATCTTAAACAAAGAGATTTAGGTAAGCCATATTCTCTTATGCTAAGTGATACTAGAGAGATATCTAATTATGCGGAAATGGATGATTTCTCTCGTTTTATCGTTAATTATCTTCTCCCTGGGCCATATACAGTTCTTCTTCCCGTTAATAAGAGCCTTCCTTATCAGTATCATAACGGCTTCCCTACAATTGGAATAAGAATTCCTAATGATGATTTCTGCCTCAATCTTATTGAGGCCTATGGCCCTATGCTTGTTAGTAGCGCTAATATATCAGGTCAGCCTCCTATTAAGACGATTAAGGAAGCAAAGGAAACCTTTGGAGAGGAATGCGTGACTTACCTCGGCAAAGATATTAGCGAAGAGCACGCTCCAACTGCTATAATAGAGGTAAGAAATCACACTCTTAGAATCATAAGAGAAGGCGAAGAAAACCAGATATATAATCTCTTTAATGGACTTAAGAAGGACTACGGAATGACGAGTATCGTAATTGCTAGTGACCACGCCGGCTATAAACTAAAGCAGGAGATTAGTAAGCATCTTGCCTCTAATCCAAACTATGTAGTAACGGATGTTGGAACATATTCTGAGGAGAGCTGCGACTATCCTGAGTTTGCTCATAAAGCCGCGAAAATGGTGAAAAAAGGTGAAGCAGATTATGGTATTTTAGTGTGCGGCACTGGTGAAGGTATCTCAATTGCCGCAAATAAGACTAAAGGGGTTAGATGCGGGATTGGCTATAGCGATGAAGTCACTGAGCTTATGAGAAAACATAATAACGCGAATATGATTGCCTTTGGGGGTCGCACGATGGAAGTAAATGACGTTCTTCATAGAGTGGATCTCTTCCTTAGCACTGAATTTGAAGGCGATAGACACGAAAAACGTGTAGAAGAAATAGAAAAATAAAACCATAAAACTTAGGAAAGAAATTTCCTATTTTTTATATTTGACAATATGAATGAAAATTCATATACTGATAGTGTGAGGAATATGAAAAATGATTCATAAAGGTACATTAAATGACGCTGTCTCTGATAGCACGATTACGGCTATTAGCCAGCTTCTTTCAGTTGCCGCCGATGAAACAAGACTAAGAATTTTACTTTCTTTATATCGGGGAGAGAAATGTGTAAAAGAGATTCAGGAGATTGTGGGAGCATCCCAATCATTAGTCTCTCATCAGTTAAGTGTCCTTAAGAAATTCAATCTCGTCTCCTCTCGTAAGGACAAGAACCTCGTTTATTATTCACTTAACGATTATCACATCATTTCTCTTATTCAATCTGCTTACGAGCACATTACTCAAGATTAAAGAAAGAAGAAAAAAGAAATGCCAAAAGTAACAAGAAAAAGGTGTGTCTATGACACATCTATCCCATGTGACGGAAAGCAGGACTGCGCTACTTGCTCTAAGTTTGACCCTGAAAAAGCAAAAAAAGTCAAACTCATTAACAAAAAGGTTATTTCAATTGGTGTGAGATGCATAGTGGCCGCTATTATGCTAGTAGTGGTCTATTTTGCGATTGAAAGACCACTAGTAGATGAGAACTTTACCTGGCAGTGGTGGCTTATGCTCTCCCTTTATATCGTTACTTTATTTGTAGAAGCCTATGATAGGATGTGGACAGTGATTAAAGACTTAGTCCATAAACCCCATAAGTTCTTTACAGAAGACACCTTAATGGTCATAGCCGCTATTGGAGCGTTTTGTATACAGGAGTATACCGAAGGTATACTAGTTTTACTCCTCGCTCAAATAGGGCAAATCTTTGAAGAGATATCAGTTAGTCGTAGTAAAAACATCATTATTGATACCTTAGATCAAAGACCAAGCACCGCCATCAGAGTGCTTCC
>JAJQAM010000061.1:0-6168 GCA_021203805.1 Coprobacillus sp. | reverse complement strand
TCAAAAATTCTCCAACTTGTCCTCGAAAGTGGAGATAAAAAATCAAAGGCCACAGCTTTTGTTGATAGGTTTGCGAAAATCTATACACCTATCGTTTTCTTACTCGCGGTAGTGCTTGCTATCTTCCCTCCGCTTATCACTTGTCTAGTCACAGCACAGTGGCTTGCTAGCACTTGGACCAGCTGGATATTTGTGGCACTTACTGCTCTCGTAATTGCCTGTCCATGTGCTATTGTTATATCTGTCCCATTAACCTATTTTACTGGTATGACGCTAGCGTCTAAGGGTGGCGTTATTATTAAGGGCGGTAACTATCTAGATCGTATCAATGATATAGGAACTGTTGTCTTTGATAAAACAGGAACTCTTACCACTGGTAAGTTTAATATTGTCGAGTCAAATTATGTCGATATAAGCGAAGAAAAATTTAAAGAATATGTCTATATAGGAGAGTCGCTTTCATCTCACCCAATTGGAGAAGCAATAACCCTTATCTATAATCTAGGAATTTCTAATGAAAAAGTTGAAAATTACAAAGAAATTGGTGGGAAGGGCTTAAAATTTAATTATGATGGTCACTCTATTTTAGTGGGAAATGGGTCCCTTTTTGATAGTGAAAAAGTGACCTATCCAGATATAGAAAAGAAACTCACTACAGTGATGCTTGCAGTGGACGGAACTTACCACGGCTATATTCTTCTTGATGACACCCCAAAAGAGACCGCTCTTCGCACGATTAACTACCTTAATGATCATAATATTAAAAGCATCATTTTATCAGGCGCTAAGAAAGAAAGCGCGGAGTATATGGGTAACCTACTTGGAATAAGCGAGGTTCACTCAGAACTTCTTCCAAATGATAAGATAATTAACCTTGAACATATCATAGAAAATTCTACTCAATCAGTGGCCTATGTTGGAGACGGAGCTAATGATGCTCCAAGTATTATTATGAGTGACGTCGGCTTTGCCATGGGCTCGATTGGTAGTGATGTGAGCGTGGACAATGCGGACGTTGTTATCATGAATGATGAGCCGATTAAAGTGGCGGAGGCCATGGAGATATCTCATATCACTAGAAGAAGAGCCACTCTCATCATTGCGATTACCCTAACGATTAAAGCAATCATCTTTATCTTAGACTTAGTCTTTGCCTTCTTTGATACAATAGCCCTTCCTATGTGGGTCGCTACTTTAGCGGACTCTGGTCTTGCTATTATCATGATCATTGTCGCTATCGCTTTACTACGTAAAAAAATAGAAGTTTAAATTTTTTGCACATTTTTTGGAGTTTTCCCCTAATACATATAGTATGGAGAATGTTTCCTATAAATGTCCGAGATGCGGTAATACCGATCCTAACTCAATCGGCTATCTTAAAGGTGTTCCCTACTGTCGGCTCTGCCTTCCTTTTACTGGTAAGTCCGTGAATAGAATGGTTACAGAGCTCAAAAAAGATAGAGGATATAAATACTACATCAACTATGAGATCAGCGAAGAGCAAGAAGAAATCTCTAATAAAGTTCTTGATAACTTTACACACGGAATAAATACACTCATAGATGCAGTATGCGGCGCCGGTAAAACAGAGATTGTTTTAAAGGTCATATCATATGCTCTTAAAAACAATATGACCGTCGGCTTTGCGATTCCTAGAAGAGACGTTGTTATAGAAATCTATAACAGGCTCTCAGAGATCTTTAAAGACAATGATGTAATCGCCGTTTACGGCGGTCATAATGATATCCTTGAAGGTGATATCATTGTCTTAACCACTCATCAGCTCTACCGCTACGAGAAATACTTTGATTTATTAATATTTGATGAAATAGATGCCTTCCCTTATAAGGGGAGTACTCTTTTAGAGTACTTCTTTAAGCAGTCTGTCTCTAAAAACTATGTTTTAATGAGCGCGACTGCCTCAGATGAACTCAAAGCGGAATACTCTAAAGACGGCTATGAAGTCTTATCTCTTAATAAGAGATTCCATGGCCATAAGCTTCCTGTTCCTATTATTTGGGTTAGACACAATTCCACCTGTTTATATACGATAGTGAAGAAGGTGAAGGAATTTGAAAGAGATCATAAACCTGTCTTTATCTTCTGCCCAACAATAAGTCTATGTGAGGAGCTTTATGATAAACTGCGTTTCTTCTTTAAGGACGGGGAGTGTGTCCACTCCCAAAAGGAAGATAGGGAACAAATAATCAGTGATTTTAAAAACGGAAAGTATTGGTATCTCGTGACCACGCAGGTGCTCGAGAGGGGCGTAACTGTGGAGGACCTTCAAATAATCGTCGCCTACGCTGATCACGAGATATATGATACTGAAACCTTAATTCAGATATCCGGGAGAGTGGGCCGAAAGGCCAACGCTCCCGATGGGGAGGTCATATTCATTGGAGAAGAAAAGTCAAAGTGTATGCTCGACTGCGTTAAGCGAATCGAAGAGAAAAATACCTGGGTGTAAAATATGTTTTGTGCCGATTAATGAGCACTCCCTCTATAATGTTGTAAACGGCTATCCAATATGCGATAAATGCATGAAAGCCTTTAATCCAGTCTTTGGAAAAGAAAAGATTAACGACAAATATAAGCTCTACTACCTCTATAACTATGACCAGAATATTAGAGATCTTATATACCGCTACAAAGGATGTAATGACTACGAGCTAAAAGACGCTTTTATTAAGAGATTCTCATATTGGTTTCGTCTTAAGTTTTCTGGCTATGTCGTAGTGCCCGCTCCATCCTCAAAGGAAAAGGAAGAAGAGAGAGGCTTTCAGCACGTCGAAGAAGTCTTCTCCTCTCTTGGCTTTAAGATGAATCAGTGCTTTATTAAAACCTCAGATTTTAAGCAGTCCTCCCTTTCTCAAAAAGAAAGAGGAGAGGTCGCTTCTAAGCTTGAAATAAAAGGAGGAGACTCTCTTAAAGGAAAGAAGGTATTAATCGTCGATGATATCTACACAACTGGCTCCACAGTTAAAGCCATGATAAGTAAGATAGAGCCCTATCATCCTAGAGACATTAAGGTCTTAGTAGTGGCTAAAACAATCTACGACCCAAAAAGGGCCAATAATAACCTTGAATAAAGCTATTTATTCACACTATAATTTTTAATGGCGAGTTTACATTCTATTATGATAGAATAGTAAAACCGGACAAAGAGAGAAAGGAAATATAAGCATGGGATTCTTTGATGATAGAGAATTAAGAAGGTACGAAAAAGAAGCGGATAAAGTCCTCTCTTTTGAGAAAACCATGGCCTCTCTTAGTGATGAAGAGCTAAGAGATAAAACCCCATACTTTAAAGATCTCCTCGCTCACGGTAAAACCCTTGATGATATCAAGTACGAAGCCTTTGCCGTGGTTAGAGAAGCCGCTAAACGTACCATTGGAGAATTTCCTTTTAAAGTCCAAATCATTGGAGGCCTTGTCCTTCACGATGGTAACATCGCTGAAATGAAAACCGGTGAAGGTAAAACCCTTACCGCTACTATGCCTGTCTATCTTAATGCCCTTGCGGGTAAAGGCGTATATATCGTTACTGTTAACGAATATCTCTCCCAACGTGATGCGGAGTGGATGGGTCAAATCTATAAATTCCTCGGCCTTACAGTGGGCTGTAACATTAGAGAGCTCACCACAAGTGAGAAGCAAGCGGCTTATAACTGCGATATCACGTATACCACTAACAGTGAACTTGGTTTTGATTACCTAAGAGATAACATGGTAACCGACGCTAAAAAGAGAGTCCTAAGAGGACTCGAGTTTGTCATCGTCGATGAAGCGGACTCTATTTTAATCGATGAATCAAGGACTCCGCTTATTATAAGCGGTGGCGCTAAAGCCTCTCCAAGTCAGTACACAGTCGCGGACCGCTTCGTCAAAACCCTTCGTAAAGAAGTGGACTACACTGTAGACGTTAAAGAGAAAACAGTTAACCTCACTGACTCAGGAAACCAAAAAGCGGAACGCGCTTTTGGTATTCCTAACCTCTATGATCCTCAGTACTCAGATCTCGTTCATAGAATTCAAAACGCCCTTAAAGCTAATTACATCATGTTCCGTGATGTTGATTATCTCGTGGATAAAGATAACCAGGTTCAAATCATTGACCAGTTCACTGGTCGTGTCCTTCCTGGTAGAGAATGGAGCGACGGTGTCCATCAAGCGGTTCAAGCTAAGGAAAACGTTCCTATTAAGCAGGAAACCGTCACTATGGCGACAATCACCTATCAAAACTTCTTCCGTCTCTTTAAGAAACTTGCGGGTATGACCGGCACCGCTAAAACAGAGGAAGAAGAGTTTAATACAATCTACAACATGCATGTTGTCTGTGTCCCAACGAATATGCCGGTTATAAGAGAGGACGCCCTTGACTATGTCTACGCAAGAAAAGCTCCTAAGCTTGCCGCTCTCATTAAGGAAGTTAAGGAGAGACATGAGAAAGGTCAGCCAATTCTAATCGGTACCGTTTCCGTTGAATCTAGTGAAGAGATAAGCGCTCTTCTTACTGAAGCGGGACTCCCTCATGAAATGCTAAACGCGAAAAACCACGCCCGAGAAGCAGAGATAATTGCCCATGCTGGTGAAAAAGGTCATATCACTTTAGCCACTAATATGGCAGGTCGTGGAACGGATATTAAGATTAATGATGAAGTTAGAGCTTTAGGCGGTCTATGCGTCTTTGGAACAGAAAGGCATGAGTCAAGACGTATTGATAATCAGCTTCGCGGCCGAGCGGGTAGACAAGGTGATCCTGGTTTCTCCCGTTTCTATGTCTCTTTTGAAGATACCCTTCTAGTGAGATTTGCCGCGGATAATATGAAGCAGTACATTGAGAAGAACTTTGGAGATGACCCTCTTGAAGCAAAGATGGTCTCAAACGTTATTACCGGAGCTCAAAAGAGAATTGAAGGGCAAAACTTTGATACCCGTAAAGCCCTTCTAGATTATGATGACGTCTTAGCCAAGCAAAGACAGATCGTCTATGATAGACGAGACACCATTATTCTCGGAGAGAATATGGATGAAATCGTTGATGATATCTTCCGTCTTACCGGTGAGTTCCTTGCCGATAAAGCGGTTCCTATTGGCTCTCAGTCTAACACTGTGAGTAGTGAACTACTCATCAAAACCGTGGAGCCTAGATTTCTAGAAGCGGGCACTCTTGATCCGAAGCTATTTGAGGACTTCCCCGCTGACGAAGTAGGCGCAGACCTAGGAGATATCATCTACGCTAGATATCTAAGACTCAAGAAAACCTGGCCCGCAGATGTCGCCGATGAAGTGGAAAGAAGTCTCATCCTCCGATGTCTAGATAATAACTGGACTAAGCATATCGATACGATGAGTAGACTAAGAGAAGCGATTCACCTAAGAAGCTACGCTAATGTGAACCCACTTCAGGATTATGTGAACGAAGGCGCAGAGCTCTTTAGAGAGTGTCTATCCCTTTCCGCGGTGGACGCAGTGCTTAACTTAGTTAACGTTAAGATCACTCCAGTGGAGCAGCCTGATAGCCCTGAAGGCGGTGAAAACACTGCAAATACCGCGCCAAATGGCGCTAGTAATACAAATGGAGAAGGCAAGTAAATGAAAGATTTAGTGACGCTAAAGCAGGATTTATTTGAAGTTGGGGAAGTTATTTCACAGCTTAGGTCTTCTCTTTGACTTCGATAAATTAAGAAAAGAACTTGATGAATATGACATAGAAACCTCAAAAGAGGATTTTTGGAGTGACCCAAAGAAGGCAAGAGAAATCCTTTCTAAGGCTAACTATAATAGATCAATTCTAGATAGATTTAATCATATTGAAACTTTATATAATGACATTGATGATTTGTTAAAGCTTGGAGATGAGACCCTTTTTGACGAATTAGAGGGTAATATCAAACAGCTAAAGAAAGAGACAAGTGACTTCCACGTTGAAGTTTTATTTAGCGATAAGTTTGATGATTATAACGCGATAGTGGAGATCCATAGCGGTGCGGGAGGCACGGAAGCGATGGACTGGGCCTCAATGCTTTATCAGATGTATATAAACTACGCTAACCTCCACCGCTTTAAAGTGGAGATACTCGATATTGAAATGGGCGAGGAAGCGGGAGTAAAATCTGTTACTTTTAAGGTCAGCGGGAAGCATGCTTATGGACTATTAAAAAG